>NYWG01000022.1 GCA_002684915.1 Verrucomicrobiales bacterium | reverse complement strand
AAGAAAAGCGCGGTAGCAATTACTAACCGCGCCTCTAAATTTTTTTTTAAACTGGTTTTAGCTCTCTAACTTAGGGAACTATTCCTTAAAAAAACGATCGAGTATTCCGGTGATACGTTTACCTGTTTCACTTGCAGGTGCTAATTTTTGAGCTTCAAGTAAAGTGGCCTTAGCTTTGGATTTGTCATCACGAAAATATATAGAGCCTTTGTAGAATAGCGCCTCTTGCTTAGCCTCACCTGTTGGTTTCTTTTCTTCGATTAGCTTGTCTATTGCGGCTAAAACAGCTTTGGGGTCATCACCGCCAGTTTTCATGACATTTTCTAGTTCTGCTTTAAAGTCTACACTGTTTTTTAGACCTTCGTATTTGCCTTTTAGTCCGGCTTCATTATTGGCATCGAGCTTAATAATTTCAGCGACCTCATCGCTATAAGTATTAAGAGCTAATTCACTAGATACAAGTGATAGGCCTTCAGCTATGTGTTTGGCCTTTTCGGTTCCAGAGGCGTCCGAGGCTTTTGCAAAGGCAGCATCCCTTTTTGCTAAAGTCTTCAATTGATCTTTAAGGTTTGCTACATATTTATCAGCTGGATCGCCACTATAGCCTACTGTTTGCCAGTAAGGGCGTCCTTTTGCATCAGCGAGGAAAATTGTTGGAACACCTTGAATACCATACTTTTTGCTGAGTGTTTTGTATTGTTCAATTTCCTCAGGAGTTTGTTTGGATTTATCACGTGGGTTGTCGAGTTTTAGTAGGATGAAATCCTTTGGAACTTCGTTCTTGAACACATCTTGTGTTAGTACATTTTTTGCGAGCGACTTGCAGGGTGGGCACCAATCTGAACCAGTAAATTCCATTAAGAGGCTTTTGCCTTCTTTGGCAGCTTTTGCCTTCGCTTTTTCAAAATCAACAAGCCACCCTTCGGCGGTTTGACCAACAGTAGGAAGAAGTAGAGTGGCTGCGGCGACGATCAGTAGAGCGGCCTTCCGGGCTACAGAATAAAATGATTTCATTGTTGGCTCTTGTTACGCCTGAAAATGGGCTTTGGCAATGGAATTCTAAGATTATTTTAGCTTTCTGTTTATTGCCTTTTTACTAGGTCTTAGGCACCTTACATTTATGGCCGATGATCAACCGAACAAAAAGACTGAGCTTTATGGACAAGATATGGAATTACTCGGGGAGGATTTGGATAAAAGTAATGCAGCGCTTGGAAATGACGCGAAAAATGATCAACTTGGGATTGATGCCACTGAAGCGATGCAATCGCTGTTAAAGAGCGATCAGTCAGATTCGAACTAGTTTTTTATTTCAGCTGATTCGTTATTTTCGATATTTGACTCACTTGGAGTTGGGCTTGTATCTGTTTTTTGTTCCAGCGAGTTATTTTTTAGAGTTTCAATTTCTGGAGATACAGTGTTTGTGTTGTCATATGGAAAGGCAGCAAACAAAAAAATACCCAGCATTGCCATACCGCAAATAGCTGAACCAACCATTCCTAAGATTACTCCAGCTACTGCCCCGACTCCAGCTTTGCTTGCCTCTCGGACCTCTCGGCCGAAGGCCCATTCGAAAACTATCGCTCCAACAAACGGGCCAAGAATAAGTCCAAATGGCGGAAACATAATTAGTCCAAGAATAAGTCCAACCAAGGCACCCAGCATTCCGCGCCAAGTGGCCCCTAGTGTTTTTGCTCCTAGAAGTGTCGCTATGTAGTCAATTAAGAATGAAGCGGCCATTAGTATTACTAGGGCTAAGATCCAAAACCATCCTATTCCACCATTATCTCCAAAGTAAAGTTGATGGATGAGTCCGGCAGTGAAGATGAGGGATGTGCCAGGTATACCGGGGATGAGATTTCCGATCATGCCAATAAACATCACCAATATAATCAATCCAAAACCAATCCAAAGCTCTAGCATTACTTAATTATTATTTCTTAGTATATTTACTGTTTGCTCAAAGTCGCTTGGCCAAGGAGCTGTAAATGATTTTGTTTCTCTTGTTTTAGGATGGATGAACGTTAGTTGTTTAGCATGTAGCATTTGTCGTTTAGGTTTTATGTCAATATAGTTGGCAAGTTGCGATGTAGCTTTCGGGCTGTACATTATATCCCCGATTAATGGGAATCCGATATGCTTGAAGTGGACGCGAATCTGGTGTGTTCGTCCAGTGTGAATCTTTGCTTCGACTAGTGTGCATCTATTTAAGCGTTCTAGAATACGCCAACTAGTTCGAGCATCGCGGCTTGCATCTGGTTGTACGGACATCATTTTTCGATTCGTTGGATGCCTAGCGATAGGAGCATCAATTTCGCCAACGTCTTTTTCCAAGTGACCTACAACGATAGCATGATAAATTTTATCAACCTCGCGATTCTTGAACTGGTCGGCTAAGACGAGATGCGCTACATCGTTTTTTGCAGCAACTAGGCAACCGGAGGTATCCATGTCTAACCTATGAACAATACCTGGACGAATCACCCCTCCAATCCCGCTAAGGCTACCGGCACAATGATACAGAAGAGCATTTACGAGTGTGCCGTAATCATGGCCGTTACTTGGATGGGTAGGCATGCCTGCCGCCTTGTTCACTACAATTAGATCATCATCCTCGAAAAGTATATTTAAAGGTAGGTCTTCGGGCTTGGCTTTTATTTCTTTTGGAATAGGCCAGGAAATCTCGACTTTTTGACCTGCGACTGGATGTTGGGTCGGCTTTGCCTTTTTGCCGTTGACCAGAATGTTTCCTTTACGCAGAAGTCGCTGAATGCTTGCTCTCGAAACATTAGGCAACTTTGTGGTGAGATAGCGGTCAAGTCGTTCATTGGTTAACGTTTCGGATATATCAACTACTGTTGATTCTGGCTCATTTTCTGAAAGTTCTTCAACCACTTTATTAATGCCTCACCAAGTTGCCAATATCCTCCACTTCGATTCAAGCTTAAGTCGTTAGTATATTGACTCCATGTTTGCTCTTGGCCTAGTGCGACGTTAGTTTTGGGGAGTGAAAACCAAAGCTGCAGTTATTCGACAAATGGAGTTGCCAAGGCCTTATGCGAAGTCGCTTCCGCTTTCGATCGAGGAGGTAGAACTTGATGGGCCAAAGGAGGGAGAGGTTCTGGTGCAAGTAGCAGGGGCAGGGTTATGCCATTCTGATTTGTCAGTAATAAATGGTTCAAGACCGCGTCCTGTGCCTATGGTTATGGGTCACGAGGCAGCTGGTATTGTTCGTGATGTTGGTCCTGGCGTAAAGGATTTGAAACCTGACGATCATGTAGTTTTTTCTTTTGTCCCATGTTGTGGAGGCTGTTCAATGTGCGCTGTGGGTCGTGCTCCTCTTTGCGAACCAGCCTATGAGGCTGCAATAACTGGCCAACTTCTTCATGGTGGTAGAAAATTTAGTATTCCAGGTGGTGAAGAGATTAATCATCATCAGGGTGTGTCAGGTTATTCGGAATTCACTGTAGCTGCTCCTGAGTCGCTAGTTAAGATAGAAAAATCTTATCCAATCGAAATGGCTACGTTATTTGGGTGTGCCATCATGACAGGTGTAGGTGCTGTAGTGAACACAGCTAAGGTTCAATCGGGTACAACAACAGCTGTATTTGGTGTTGGAGGGGTTGGTTTGAGTGTGGTTCTTGGCCTGAAATTAGTGGGGGCTTATCCAATCATTGCTGTAGACACATTGATGAATAAGTTAGATTTAGCTAAGCAGGCTGGAGCAACGCATGTAATCAACGCTTCTGAAGTTGATCCTGTATCAGCTCTTCGCGATTTGACAGGTGGAGGTGCGACAGATGTGTTTGAAGCGGTCGGTAGTGAGAAGGCGCTTGGACAGGCGTATGCCGCCACATGCAAGGGAGGTAGAACAATTACTGTGGGGCTGCCAAGTCCTGAAAGCGAATTAAGAATTCCCGCGCTTTCAGTAGTTGCGGAGGAACGGCAACTTTTAGGTTCATACATGGGTTCTTGTGTGCCTAAAAGAGATATACCTCGTTTCTTGGAGCTTTACAGAGAAGGCCGCCTTCAGGTTGATGTTTTAAATAGTCGTTTTATTAGTTTGGATCAGGTTAATGAAGGGTTTGATGCACTTGACCAAGGAGAAGTCGCGAGACAGATCATCAAGTTTGATATTTAATTAGTCATGAATAAAAATATTTTATTAACGGTTGCTATATTGCTTTCACTATCGTTATTCGGGGAGCAGAAAAAAGGACCTTACGAGAGCGCTTTCGATCTGCCTGGTTCTAAATCTGAAGTGTATAAAAAAATTGGTGATACGAAGTTAAAAATTTATATTTATGAACCCAAGAGCCATAAGGCTAATGAAAAGAGGCCTGCAATTGTGTTTTTCTTTGGGGGAGGTTGGCGCGGCGGCACACCAAAGCAATTCCAAGAGCATTGTCGGTATTTAGCTTCAATGGGAATGGTGGCGATGACAGCTGATTATAGAGTTTCTAGTCGGCAAGGGACTAAGCCTGTTCATTGTGTTCGAGATGGTAAATCAGCCGTACGTTGGATCCGGAAAAACGCTGATCGATTTGGAATTGACCCGAATCGAGTTGTTTCTGGTGGTGGTTCTGCAGGCGGCCATGTAGCTGCAAGTACTGGTACGCTGCCTAAACATGAAGAACCTGGTGAGGATATAAAGGTAAGCTCTGTTCCAAATGCTTTGGTGCTTTATAATCCAGTACTGATTACAGCTAATGCAAAGGGTTTGAAAACATTTGGCGGTGACAAAATTGAGAAGATGAAGGCGCGACTTGGCGTTCAAGATCCAACGACTATTTCTCCTTATCACAATATTCGTAAGGATCTTCCGCCTACATTGATTCTTCATGGCAAGGCAGACACAACTGTGCCGTACTCTAATGCGCAAGCATATTTAAAACAGGCCACTGTCATAGGTTTACGGGTAGAGTTGGAAGGTTATGAGGATATGCCGCATGGATTTTTTAACCTAGGTCGTTATGACAACAAAATGTTTTTAGCCACTGTCACTCGGATGCACGAATTTTTACGATCCATTAAATATTTGAACAGTAAGCCAAGGGTTAATGAATTCCTAAATAGCTTGAGTAAAAAGGAGTAAAAAAGGATTGGTTAATGAGCAAAGAAAACTGGGTGTGATGGTGTCGGTGTCTCCAGATGCACAAGGATTTACGCAGGCGCTTACGCAGGCGGATGAGGCTTTGAAAAAGGGGGGCAAAGTTTATCTTTATTGTATCGATGATGGGGTAGAAGGATTGAGTGATCCGCGTCTGATTAAGTTGAAATCTAAAGGTTTAAATCTTTTTGGATGTGCCTTTAGTGCCAGACAGCGAAGGCTGCCGCTGAACGATTCAGCTATATTTACTGGTTTATCTGTGCTGAGCGATATCATGGCCGACACAGATCACTTTGTAAGTTTTAACTAGTATTTTAGGCCTAAGTGTTGAGAACGGTGAGCGATTGGCCGTTATCTTTTGACCCCAATCCAAGTATGAAAGGGGCGGCAACCTTTGCAAAGTTTTTTGGTCTTATAGCTGTGTCTGCTCCTTTACCAAAGCAGCTTTGAAGCATTTTTGTGTTCACTACACCGGGGCTTAAAGGCACACAGGCCATACTGCTTGGAAGTTCTTCTGCAATGGCTTTACTCAGCCCCTCTATGGCCCATTTTGTGGCGCAGTAAGGAGCCACCTCTGGAGAGGTGCTTCGACCCCATCCGGAGCTAAGGTTTACTATTACGCCATGGTTAAGCTTAATCATTTTTGGTGCAAAATGCCGAATAACGTTGGCTACTCCCTTTATGTTAATATCAATGACCGTATTAAACTCAGCAGCTGAGACATTTACAAATGAGCTGTTAGAATTGATAATTGCAGCATTGTTAATAAGCAGATCAGGGGCCCCATGGTTTGCTATAGTTTTGCTTGCCCAGTCGGCGACTAAGGCGTCATCGCTGACATCTATTCTTGAGAATTGATGTTTTGCTCCAAGAGATGTTTGTAGCTTGTCAATTTGTTCCGCTGTTCGGCCGCATCCAATGATTTTGTGGCCTAGTTGGTCAAACTCCTCAACCAAACCAAGACCAATGCCGCGAGTAACTCCAGTTATGACAATTGTTTTACCCAATTTTGGTATTTGTTATGGGTTAATTGAACGAAGATTTATATTGCGAATTTTTGAGATGCACTGGAACGATGCAATGCCAATAGGCACTGACAGCTCGATTGGTCCTGGGCGCAGAGCGATATTCCGATCTTCGAGAGGAAGATCAACTACCATTTCTTCATCAATGTAACACTGTATATTATCATCAGTGACGCGTATTTTAAATCGGTACCATTGGTTCTTCTCAAATTTTTTGAATGAAGCTGTTTCATTCTCGGCTGCATCCATTCCATCGATGCTAGATATGCCGACTAAAGATCCTCCCCAGCCTCCTGGTATAAAAGTTGCGTAAGTTTCGCCTAATGGAAATGTTATTGCACAAAAAAAATCATCTCCATCAAATTTCAATGCCTCTGCTTCCAATTCGTAATTAGATCGAGGAATATTGTCATGAGCTAGGTTGATTCCCGTGATTAATTCTCCCATGCTTATATGCAGTTCGCCATCTTTGACTTTGATCTCTCCACTACCAGCAAAATCGGTTATTTCCCAGCCGGCAAGATCTTTGCCATTGAATAATTTCGTTGAGGCGTTTTGTTTTCCATTTATACAGCCTGATCCAATTGAAGCTGTTAGTAGGAGGCTTAAATAAGATACTTTTGATTTTAAAAACATTTTTGATAATTTCATTAAATTGTAAGCGAATAAATTGGAGGCAAAGAGCTATGCCGTTCAAGCCTTAACAGCCTAAAACTAAATCAATTATTTATTTTGGAAATAGTTTTGCCTCCGTTTTGTTGTATTGTATCTACCAAGTTGCCTTTGGCTACATCAAGCGGAGTGCCGCCGAAACCATCGTCGGTTGTCGCGTTGATATCGGCGCCTTTTTCAATTAGCAGTTCGGTGATTTTTTTATGGCCTCTTTGACTTGCCAGATGGAGAGGGGTCCATCCTGCTAAGCCTTTGGCATTAACTTTTGCACCCTTTTCAATGAGAAGACTGACTATTTCTAAGTGCCCCATGAATGCTGCATAAGTGAGAGGGGTGTCACCGTTTTCATTAGCAAGATTTATATCTGCTCCTGAGTCGAGTTGTTGAATCACGATATTCAGATTGCCCTCTCTAGCAGCTTCGTGGATAGAGCTGCTTTCCAATAAGGCTATGATCTTTTCTTGTTTCCAGAATCGTGCTCGATCGACTGGTGTTTGGTCGATGTCATCTTTTGCATTTATATCGGCACCTTTTTCAATCAGTAGCTTGGCTACATCCACGTGGCCTTCCTGAGCTGCAAAATGTAGAGGAGTGCTTTGGTCATCCCCGACCCCATTAACTGGAACTCCGGCATCGATTAGTTTTTTGACGGCATCAAGGTCGCCAGCTTCAGCTGCATCGAGCATATCCTGAGTTTCATTGCTGGCTTTAGTTGAAGGCTTATCTGGCACTTCCCCACACCCGGTAAACAAGAGCAGGAAGGTAAGCAGGCTGAGATAAATTTTTGGTATCATTGGTTCTTTTTCTTAAAGGTGGTCTTTCTTGTTTCGGCGCCGACTTCACTAAGGAACTGAATCATCATTTTATGAAGTTCATCGGTTTTGGACGGTAATTTTTTTGCTATGTTGTTTTTTTCATTCAAGCTTTTGGACATGTCAAACAACTCTAATCGATTGCCATCCCAAGTTTTTATCAGTTTAAAGTCTCCGAGTCGAAGACTCGTTTGCGCTTTTCTAGCTACAGCTTGATGGAAGATTAGATAAGGATTGATTCTTTGAATGGTTCCTCGACCTTGGTTCTGAAGTAAATTTTTAAGACTACCACCATCGAGGGTATTGGGTAGTTGATGAGAATAACCAGCCAAGTCCGCCATAGTGGGGAAAAGATCTAAACCGGTTACGGGTATGCGGCTAACGCTACCTGGTTTAATATTTGGGCCAACCGCGATGAATGGAACGCGTATGCCTCCTTCATACATTGATCCCTTTCCTTCACGAAGTGGATAATTTCTAGGGAGTTTTTTATTTTTTTGTCCCGGCATGGTCAGGCGGCCTCCATTGTCGGATAGGAAAAAAACATAAGTTTGCTCGGCTATGCCTAGCTTACCAATCTGCTTCATGAGGGCGCCCAACCCTTTGTCTAGGTCGGTTGTCATAGCAGCGAATTCTGGTAGTGTGTGTTTTTTGCCTTTTACCATGCTTCGTGCCTTTTGAAGAGAATCTCTCGAGTAAAAGATATCAAGGTGCACAGCATAATGAGATAATTGAATGAAAAATGGTCTTTTGTTCTGCACCTGTAACTTCATGAAATTATTAGCTCGTTCTGTAAGGCTTTGTATTAGTTTAGGATCATTATTTGCCGATGGTCCGCCTGACCCCTTTCCGCCGCCAGTGCTGTTGCCAGTTATGCCGTCACTTATATCGTATCCCATCTCTTCAGGAGTGACATTGTCGAATCGCATGTCCCACTTCCCATAGTGCGCTGTTTGATAGTTATCATTTGCTTGTTTAAGCATTCTTGGAAGACTTAATTGTTTTCGAAAATTACTTGTCCAGTTTTTCTGGTCTTTCTGATAAATATGCCGAGCGGGAGTTTGGCCTATGAGTAGGCTTCTTCGGGTCGGGCAGCAAAAGGGAGCAGGAGCATAGCCTTGTGTAAATAGCATTCCCTGTTTGGCCAGCTGTTCAAGGTGTGGAGTTTGAAAGTAGTCGCTTTTTGTTCGGGAATCTTCGGGTTTCATTTTCAGTGAAGAGCCTACCCAGCTTTGGTCATCGCTTAAGATAATCACAAAATTGGGTGAGGTCTGTTTTGCAGCTATGGAAGAGGGAGGGTAAAGCAGTAGGGCTAAAATGATTAATGCCAAACTCGATTTAATTAAGAACATAAATGTCGTCATCCTGAGAATTATATTCATTTTTATAATTGAAATTTAGTCTGGGAACAAAGACTACGCTTGCTGAATTGTTGGGCTTCCATTCTCGAGAACAAGTGAAGTTCGTTTGGTTACCTTGCCGTCTGGTGTAGTGACTTTATCTGCTACCATGAAGTCGGTTGTCCATGTTTTTTGTGTGAGGGTGCATTTTACATAACCACGTTGTCGGTTATGGAATTTTATGAATGGATTGTCAGAAAGAAGTTTGTCTTGGTCTTTGATACGATCCTGTCCATCACCACCACTAGCGATTGATGTGCCAACGAATTCTGTTGCTACTGAGGGAGTGTCCATTTTTCGATCGTTTACGCGAAGCTCGTTGGCCCAATTACTATGGATATCACCGGTTAGTACAACAGGGTTTAATATTTTGCGGTCTGCCATGAATCGCAGCAAATCCATTCTTTCATAGGTGTAGCCGGGCCACTGATCCATTGAGTAGTTCATTGGATTTTTACTATTGGGAGTTCCAACCATGCCCATCATTACCTGTTGTGCGAGAATATTCCAAGTGCCATGAGATTGAATAAGCGACTGCTTTAACCAGTTATTTTGCTTTGTTCCAAGCATGGTGATGCTAGGATTCAAAGCAGCTTTGTTGAGAGGTGAACGGACATCATTGTTAGGTTGATTGCTTCGGTATTGGCGGCCATCGAGAACCATGAATTCCGCCAATTGGCCGAAGGATCCCTTTCGGTAAAGTTGCATCGATGGCCCTGAAGGGATGGAGGTGCGGCGCAATGGCATGTTTTCATAATATGCCTGATAGGCTGCGGCGCGTCGAATTAGAAAGTCAATGGGCTTTACATTTTTTTGTTCGGAGATGTCGTCTGCACAGTTGTTATCCAATTCGTGATCGTCCCATGTAACAAACCACGGGCAACGAGCATGCATCTTCTGCAATAGTGGATCCATTTTGTATTGTGCATGCCTCACTCGGTAGTCAGATAACGACTCAATTTCTTTGCCATGATGTTTTCTAATGGTTCCCTGATTGCCGGCGGTGTATTCGTAAATATAGTCACCTAAGTGAAATACCAGATCTAGTTCATCTTGCGCCATGCTGTCATAAGCAGTGAAGTATCCTTGCTCAAGACTCTGGCATGATGCGAATGCAAACGACATTTGTTCGGGAGATGTGAATCTCTTGGGCATTGTGCGTGTTCTACCTACAACACTCTCTTCGCCGTTTACACTGAATTGGTACCAGTACCATTTGTCGGGTTTTAATTGTCCTACGGTTACATGCACTGAATGGCCTAGCTGAGGTGTTGCAAGTTGTTGGCCGGAGGCGACTATATTTTTCATATTGTCATCCGTAGATACTCGCCATTTTACTGGTACTGCAAGATTTGGCATGCCGCCATTTGGATCCAAAGGTTCCGGGGCAAGCCTTGTCCACAGTACTGTGCTAGTGCTATTAGAATCGCCAGATGCCACTCCAAGTGAAAATGGGTTGCTTGCGAATTTCATTCGGTGCTTGATATTGGCAGTTTGACCAATAGTTGGAATGCTGTAGAGGGCGGCAGCATAGCCTAGAAATAGTCGCCTGCTTACACCGTTCTCGTGAGATGCAGCTTTTAGAAAGTTGTTTTTTTGGAATAACATAAACGCAAAGAATGCTGGGAGATTCAGTGTCAGCTTTTGTTTTTTCAAGTCTTTTGAAGATATGGATGCATTTACCCCACTTTGGGTTTTTCGAATCATTGACCGAGATGTCTTAAATTGAAACTCTCTTGCCTTATGGTTGTCTTGCTTTGTTTCCATAATATTGTTCAATGGGGTAACTAAATAATTGTGAGTTTTGTAGTAAAGGAAACGAATTATTTTATGATAAATAGAATTTCTTATGCTTTCATTTTAGGAATCTGCGTTAGTCAGTTATTTGGCCAAGATGATCCGTCAGCTTCTCTTTTTGGTTTGGACAATGTTGTGGATGTTCATATTACTATTAAACAGAAAGAGTTTGATAAATTAAAACCCCCAGCAAAGGTAGCAAGAATGAGTGATCCTTTTGGCGAAGCATTTGCTGGCGTAATGGAGGATGTGGCCAAGGAAGGTCATTTTCGAAGTGAAAAATCCACTCGTTCTGGTTTGGCTGGTTACCTTGGTGTTGATCATAAATATGTTAAAGCCGATATTGAGATTGACGGTGAGACAGTTGAGGATGTGGGTATTAGGCATAAAGGTAATGGAACATACATTGGAGGTCTGATGTCTGATCGATATTCATTTAAGATTGACTTTAATGAGTATGTTGAGGGGCAGGAGTTTCGCGGCATGACAAAGATTAATTTAAATAGCAATGTTTTTGATCCGTCGTTTATGCGAGAAGCGTTGTCTTATGATTTATTTCGTGAAGCTAAAATACCCGCATCGCGTGTCGGTTATGCGAAAGTATATTTAACAATCCCCGATGAATCCAAGCGAGAGATTAATCGAGAACCTATTGGCTTTTTCACTTTGGTTGAGCAAAAGGACAAGCGATTTTTGAAACGTAATTATGGTTCGTCTAAGGGCTTGCTAATGAAGCCCAGCACTTTTGGGTTGTTTCGTTATTTAGGTGAGGAATGGGCCGAGTATCAAATTGGATTTGTCCCCAAAACAGAACCTACCGAAGGGCAAAAGAAACGAGTAATTGAGTTCGCTAGACTTATTCATGAGGCCGATTTTGATGAGTTTAAAGAACGCTATGAAGAATACCTTGATGTTGATCAGTATTTAAGATTTTTGGCTTGTAATGTAATAGCATCGAACTTGGATAGCTTTCTTAGTGGCTCCCAAAATCATTACATATATCTCGAACCGGAATCGAATAAGTTTCAGTTTTTTCCGTGGGACATGGACATTTCATTTGGGGCTTTCAGCCTTATGGGAAATGCAAATTCTCGTCGCAGGCTTAGTATTGATCGACCAGTTACAGATAAACGGCCAATTATAGATCGAGTGCTTCAAGTGCCAGAAAATAAGGAAAAGTATCTTGCTTATATTGAAGAATATATGGACACGATTTTTGATGAAGCGGGTATGCTAAAGAAGATTGAGTCGGTTGGATCATTTGTCCGTCCAATGGTTAATCTCAATGGTGATGATGCTGAGTCGAGATTTGATCAGGTTTTGGCAGATAATCCATCTATGTTTGAACAGCATCCCTTAAAATATTTCGTTAAGGTGCGCCATGAATCGATACGGGCGCAGTTAAATGGATCATCTCACGGTCAATCTGTTGGGTTTGCAGGGATTCCTGATTTAGGCCTTTACATTCCCTGGATTATTAGTGCTTTAGTTTTGGTGTTTATTCAGTCGATCGGCTGGATATGGGGGATTGTGGTTGGCTTTCGTGGAAGTACACTTTGGGGTTGTTTGAATATTTTCTTTTCTCCATGGGCTCCGGCAGTTTATGGGTTTGCCATCCGGCGTGACCTTGGGTTTCGCTGTGCTCTGTACTCTATGTTTTGTATAGCTGGTTGGGGTGTCTGGATTTTTCTGCTATTTTTTCATAAATCTATTTTTGGTGAATAATGAGGTTTCTAATTACTAGTATTTGTTTAGTGGCTTTCGTTGCGCTTGGCTTGGCGCAGGATAAGGAGTTTAAAAAAGCGGATCACATTCTGGTTCCTTATGGCAAGGAGCCAAGGCAGGTGCTACATCTTTGGTTGCCAAAAACCAAATCGCCAGCACCTCTTGTGCTTCACTTTCATGGTGGTGGGTTTTTAGCTGGTGATATCCGTGAAAAGACTCGCAATCGAACTGCGGAGATGATCAATGCAGAAGGAGTAGCCTATGCCGACGTCGAATATAGATTGCTTCATACGGCTATGTTGCAGGAAATCATGCGCGATTGCGCTAGAGCGTTACAGTTCCTGCGTTATAATTCGAAAAAATATAATTTAGACAAAACTCGGATTGGATCTTATGGCGAGTCGGCTGGAGCTGGAGCGAGTCTTTGGCTTGCTACGCATGATGACTTGGCTGATCCGCAAGCTGAAGATCCAGTGTTGCGTGAGTCAAGTCGACTGACAGCGGCAGCTGGATTCTGGGTGCAGGCGACTTATGACGTCATTCAGTGGCCTGAAATTCTCGATTTGCCTGAGGAGAAAACGCCTTACTGGAAGTTTGTAAAATTTTGGAAAGCAATGCTTCCTGAGAAGCGTTTTAATGAACTGCGAAAAGACTTGGATATGCTTGCTAACATGGACAAGAACGACCCGCCAATGATGTTCACTAATGGTACTCCAGACAAGGGAGTTCATAGTCAAAGATTTGTTGATGCTTTAGCGAAGAGAGCCAAGGAGGCTAATGCAAAGTTGACCATCAGCAACGATCGGAAGCAACTGACCAAATTCATGCTTACGAAATTAAAAGTAAAGCAGAATAAGGGTTCGAAGCCATCGGTTAAACCCAAGCGTAAAGAATTTCCTGTTCATTGGGGCTCGCCTCCCAAACTTCAGACACGTGATTATCGTAAGCTTCCTGGAGGCTACGGTTTTGGGAGTAGTACCTTGGCTAATTGGATCCAAAAAAACTTGAATAAAGACGTCAAAATCAAGTCTAGGGAATGAGTCATATACCAGCATTTGTTCTTGGTGGTGTCCCGGCGGTCAACATGAACGTTCGGCACAGGATTAAGTTTTCGGTTGGTGATGCTGTATTTTATCTCAGCCTGCCGAAGTCAGGCGGTGGCAGTCGATCAGTTTTATTGGTTCGTGACATTGAGATGGATCGAGCACGGAAGTTGGCGCATGCGGATGAAATTGGCTGCGCAGCTGATTATGTTCCACAGGGTGGTTTATCTGGCGATCGAGATACAGCTTTGGCGCAAGCTGGTGCCGAGTGCCTTCGTCAAAATGGAATCAACCGAGTTAGGACGGATAGTTCGTTGCCAATGATTTTTGTTTCTCATCTGCGAGATGTTGGAATAGAGATTGAGTACGATCCAAATCTTGCAGTCCTCGATAGACGCACGAAGTCGGATGAGGAGTTGGAATATTTGCGTGAAGCACAGTCTGTTACTGAGGAAGCAATGGAGTTTGCTTGCCGAACCATTTGCAAGGCCACTCCCGACATGGAAGGTGTTCTGCATGACGGTGACACCGTATTAACTTCCGAGTTGATGCGACAACGCATAACAAGTTTTTTGATTGCTAAAAATTGCTCGAATCATAACGACTCGATTGTAGTAACAGTACCGCATGTTGCGGATTGTCATCACCATGGTTCAGGCCCATTGCGGACTGGGTTGCCTGTTATTGTTGATATTTTCCCGCGCATGAATGCGACTGGCTATTGGGGTGACTGCACTCGTACAGCTGTCAATGGAGAGCCATCTTCACAAATATTGAAAATGCACGAGGCAGTGGTGAAGGCCAAGGAGGATGCTATCTTTTCACTGCGAGTTGGCACCACTGGTAATGCAGTTCATCAGGCTACAGTAGCATCTATTACTGGAAGTGGCTATTTAATGGGATTACCTCCGAAGGGTGTAGGAGCTGAGTTTATATCTATGCGTCATGGGACCGGACACGGGATTGGGTTGGATGTGCACGAGCCTATTTTATTGTCTGATGGAGGAGGTAAAATTCTGAATAATGAGGTGTTTACAGTGGAACCGGGGCTGTATTCGGCTAAGTTTGGAGGGGTTCGAGTTGAGGATATGGTTGCTGTTACGGTAGATGGTCCGATTAACTTTAATCGGCTTCCAGATCATCTCGACTGGCGCTGATTTTGGTTTGTTCTAGATTTCTGCATTGAACCAGAGGTTTGGTTTCCGTAGTTTCTTTTCTTACGCAATTATATCATGAGATTTGGCATTAATTCATTTTTGTTTGTGTCGCCATTCACGACACAGAGTACTCGTCTTTTTTCTAAATTCAAAAAATGGGGATTTGACACAGTTGAACTTCCTATTGAGGCGCCAGAGCATATTGACTCACTTAAGGTGAAGGCTGGGCTTGATCGTGCAGGATTGGCTTGTGGTTCGGTATGCGCCTGCATGGGGCCTGGCCGTGATTTCCGAGGATCAGCCAAGGATCAGCGTGAGGCCATGAAGTATTGTAAGGCGCTTATAGACCACATGGTGAACCTCGATTGCCCATCGCTGATCGGTCCAGTTTATTCTGTAGTTGGCAAGGCCGATGCTGTTGAGCCCAAAGATCAGAAGAAAGAATTCGCCCTTGTAGTTAAGAATCTCAAGGTGCTTGCCAAGTACGCTGAGGATCGGGGTAAAGTAATTTGCGTTGAACCTTTGAACCGTTTTGAGACTGACTTTTTAAACACATGCGAAAAGGGCCTTCGCCTTATTAAGGCCGTTGGCAGTCCTGCGCTAAAACTCCACCTCGATACGTTTCACATGAACATCGAGGAAAAGAATCAGGCCAAGGCAATTCGAGCTGCTGGAAAACACCTTGGGCATTTCCATGCTTGCGGTAGTGATCGAGGCACTCCTGGAAATGATCATATCGACTGGAAGCCGATAGTGGCGGCGCTGAAGTCCATTAAATATAAGGGTGACGTTGTTATTGAATCGTTCACGACAGATGTAAAGGTGATCGCTCGCGCAGCGGCTATCTGGCGCAAGATGGAACCAACCCGTGAAGAGATCGCCACGAAGGGTCTCAAGTTTTTGAAGAAAGCCTTCAAGTAATCTGAATTTAAATCATGAAAAAAATCGTTATACTATTGGGCCTTACGGCATTTGTATTTGTCGGTCAGGTAGTCGCTGCCGAGAAGGGGTTTAAATCGATCTTCGATAGCAAAACTTTGGATGGTTGGGATGGCGATCCAAAATTTTGGTCAGTTGAAGATGGGTCTATCACCGGAAAAACCACTAAAGAAAACCCAACCAAAGGTAATACCTTCATCATTTGGAATGGTGGTAAAACTGGAGACTTCGATTTACGTCTAGATTACAAGATTGTCGGTGGTAACAGTGGTATCCAGTATCGAAGTTTCAAGCTTAAGAATGGTGCCGATAAGTGGCGTGTTGGGGGATATCAGGCAGACATTGATTCTGGCCCAACTTTTTCCGGAATCTGCTACGGTGAAGCGTTTCGAGGTATTCTTTCTTTGCGAGGTAAAAAAACTACATTGACCTTAAGCGATGATGGTAAATTGAAGAAGGATGAAGAGGAGTTCTCCAAGGATGCTGATGTTGCAAAGGCAATTAAAAAGGAACAATGGAACAGTTACCGTATCGTTGCACGTGGTTACAATTTGACGCAGTACATCAATGAGGTGAAAACCACTCAGGTAATTGATCGAGACAAAAAGACACGTCGTCCAGATGGTTTGCTTGCATTACAGCTTCATGCAGGGCCTCCAATGAATGTGCAATTCAAGAATATTCGTATCAAGGAATTACCTAAGCGCGTTCGTAAATCCGGTGGCGGTAAGAAGAAGAGTAAAACTGAGAAATAAGGTCTTAGATTGGATTTTAATCACATGAGAAAGCTACTTGCGATCGCCTGTGCGATTGGAATGACTTGTGGAGTTTATGCCGCACCTAAGAAGGTGGTTATGATTGCTGGTAAACAGAGCCACGGCCTATTGTCGCACGAACACAATGCCGGGATCCAGCTTTTGGCTAAGTGTTTAAACGAAGGGGCTTCAAAACAGGTCGCTGCAATTGTTCAGCTCAATGGCTGGCCAAGTGACGAATCGGTATTTGAGGATGCGGATGCAGTAGTCATTTATGCTGATGGGGGAGGTAGACATCCAGCGATCCAGGGAAATAATTTAGAGAAGCTAGATAAAGTAATGAAAAAAGGTGCTGGCTTTCTAACTATTCACTATGCTGTTGAACCTACTACTAATAAGGGGAACAAGGAGTTCCTTGATTGGCAGGGAGGTTGTTTTGAAACTCACTGGTCAGTTAATCCGCATTGGGTAGGTAATTTTACTAAACTGCCTAAGCATCCAATCACTCGGGGAGTAAAGCCCTTCAAGGCTAATGACGAATGGTACTTTCATATGCGCTTTCGTAGTGACAATAAGGGCAAGCTGATACCAATTTTAAGCGATGTTCCACCAAAGGAAACGATGAAACGCGGTGATGGCGCACACAGTGGTAATCCTAATGTGCGAAAGGCGGTTGCTGCTGGTGAAGCCCAGCATGTCGCTTGGGCTTATCGTCGTGAGGACGGAGGTCGCGGGTTTGGTTTTACTGGTGGACACAATCATTTGAATTGGGGTAATGATGATTTTAGGAAGACTGTACTAAATGCAATTCTATGGGTAGCGAAGGCCAAGGTGCCGAAGGATGGTGTTCCTTCCAAGGTGACCAAGGAGGATCTCTATGCAAATCTAGATGGGCAACGAGGCAAAAAGCCTGCTCCAAAATCGGCAACTGGGTTTAAGAAAAAGTAATTACTTTTCTAACGAAAATTTAAATCATTCTATTAGGAGCGGCCGGTTGGCTGCTCTTTTTTTTAAGTTTGTAAGACTATATATTTGAGGCTTACTGCAAAAAGCTTTTGTCAATTTGATGAAAAAGGTATTTTTGTTGTGTGAAACACACCCGGATTTTATTAGCACTTTTAGTGACTGGATTGGGAAATTTCGAGTTTGGCATATCTGCTGACGATGAGTTTTCCAAATCAGTTGCAGCTCTTCGCAATGTCGGTAGTGAAGGGGAGGGGAATCTTGCTGCTAGCCAAGCGATGGAATATTTGTCTAATAGTGGTAAGGAGGCAATTCCTACTCTGCTTTCAGCGATGGATGGAGCTAATCCTTTTGCCGCTAATTATCTGCGTGGAGCTGTTGAGGTGATTTTTAATAAGACTCTAGAAGAAGGTGGATCTTTGCCATTGATTGAGTTGGGTGAGTTTTTGTTAAATAAAAGTCACGATACTAAACCTAGGGCGATGGCATTTGATTTAATCAGGCGGACTGACGCTGGAGTGGCTAATCGACTAATTCCTGGTTTATTGGGTGATCCCAGTGTGGATCTTCGTCGTGAGGCAATTTCAAGATTACTTATTCAGGCTAGTGATCTGGTGAAGGAGAACAAAAAGCAAGCTGCTGTTCTTATCTATAGGCAGGCGTTAGATGCGGCGCGAGATTTAGATCAGATTCAAACTATTTCATCAGAATTGAGGGAGCTTGGACGCAATGTAAATCTAACACAACATTTCGGGTTTTTAACTAATTGGAATCTTGTGGGGCCGTTTCATAATAAGGATCGAGCTGGATTTGATGAGGTGTTTGGACCTGAAAAGAACTTTGCTTTAGATACTGAATACAAAGGGATCGATGAAAATGTTACTTGGAAACAATATGCGACAGACGACGAGTACGGCATGGTTGATTTCAATGAACCATACGGGGCATTGAAAGAAGTAACTGGTTATGCGCGAACGACGTTTATATCGGCATCGGATCGGCCTGCAGAATTACGGTTAGGATGTAAAAACGCATGGAAGATTTGGTTAAATGGTAAGCTGGTTTTTGGGAGAGATGAATATCATCGCGGTATGCGTATTGATCAATACAAGCTGCCAGTGCAGCTTAATAAAGGTCCTAATATTATTTTAATAAAGGCCTGCCAAAATGAGCAAAAAGAGGAGTGGACGGTGCAATGGCAATTCCAATTACGCGTTTGTGATGCAACAGGAACAGCGATTCATTCTATTAGTAAAACTGGCTCCAAAGTTGCCGTTAAATAATTTTAAAATAATGAAAAAGCATTTATTGATTATTTGGTTAGTTGTTCTTGCTGGAAGAGTTTTAGCAGGAGATTGGACCGGCTTTCGTGGGCCGTTTGGTAATGGTGTTTCGGATGAGGTTGGTCTACCGGTAAAGCTTGATATAGAAAAGCATATTGCTTGGAAAGTCGAGTTACCAGGAAAGGGACTTTCAAGTCCTTTGGTGATGGGAAACCGAGTTTTTGTAACGGCTAGCGGTGGAACTCGACAGGATAGATTGCAGATTCTTTGCTTAAGCTCGATCGATGGTTCAGTGATATGGCACCGCCAATTTTGGGCGATGGGTAGTACAATGTGCCATTCGAAGACTAGTATTGCAGCACCTACACCTGTAACCGATGGAGCATCACTCTTTGCTATTTTTTCATCCAATGACCTTTTTTGTTTGGATCTCGACGGTAAATTGAAATGGCTGCGCGGTTTAACTGTGGATTATCCGAATGCACGCAATAGTCTAGGTATGGCTTCTTCATTGGTATTGTCCAGTGGGGTTATTGTGGCACAGGTCGAGAACGATAGTGAATCTTTTGTTGCTGGATTAGATAAACGAAGCGGTAGAAATCTATGGAAAATTAATAGACCAAAATCTGCTAACTGGACTACCGCCACAGTGCATAAAAGTAAGTCTGGGAAAGAACAGGTGCTTTTGCAATCTGGGAAAGGTATCCACGCTATCGAGCCTGATAGTGGAAATGTTGTTTGGCATTATTCCGATGGTGCCTCGACAATCCCATCCAGTGCACTTAAAGGAAACATTTTATATGTCCCATCTCAAGGTTTGACTGCGCTTAAGATATCCGAAGATGGGAAATCATTTACGCAGAAGTGGCGTTCTGGTCGCTTGCGTCCTGGTACAGCCAGTCCGTTGGCATATCGAAATCACATATATAGTCTAAATAATGCAGGTGTACTTGCATGTGCAGATATAGATAGCGGCAAACGTCTCTGGCAATTACGTTTGGATGGGCCTTTTGGCGGTTCGCCGATTGTTGCAGGAAATCATCTTTATGTATTTAGTGAAGAAGGTGTGGCACAGGTTGTCGACTTGACCGCACCAGAAGGGGATATATCTGGTAAGATGGATTTGGGTGAAATGATTCAGTGTTCTCCTGCAGTTGCTAATGGAGCATTATATGTTCGAAGTAACTCACGTATTTGGAAAATTGCTAGAAAGACACGCTTATGATTTTTTCTGCTTAGTTAGATTTCTGAACCTTAAAGGATATATTTTTACGACTAAGGCTTGATTGTAATCGTTGACCATTCGAAGCCATGTCTTTCAGCATATTCTGAAAGCACTCTTTCGTTTTCAATTAATACTGCTCGAACCAAAGAAGAATCATCTGCTCGTCCGATGTGATTGACATGATTTGGAATCAGTCCGGATTCTTTGTGGGTATAAACCAAGGCATAAGCAGCTTCTGCGATAGCCATATAAGGTAGATTATCCTCTACGCCCTCAACAAAATCCTCTACAACATCTGCCAGAAACTCGAGTTGTTCAACCAAGTGCGGGAACTTAGGTGCATTAATTTCAGCAAATTGTAGTTTTAGGGCTGGTAGTTTTTTGTGGATTCCTCGCAGAATTTTAGGTGTGATTTGCTCCGCGCCATGATGGAGGAATTCTACAATTTCCGACATGGCCATATCGTGTGTTTTGCATAGTTAAAACTCAAGAATTGATTGTGACTAATATATCTCAACTAGAAAATAGCCAAAAGATTAAGGGAGTTTTTTGGCAATGGATCAAGTTTATTTCCAAGTTAACTGCTATTGCAATTGTGATGCTTTTAGTTCTTCGTGAGTTACTTTTCTCTGGGGCATATTTGCCGGTGGAAAAGCCTTACAAAAATCCTATTTTTGATATGCATTGCCATACAGCTGGTATTGGAGCAGGTGAAAGCGGGTGTTTTGTATCTAAAGAATTAAAGAATAATTTTCGTTTTAAAATATATCTGAAAGCCTTTGGGGTCACACTTCCGGAAGTAGAGGCAAAGGGAGATAGAATTCTGATGGAAAGATTAGCTGGGCGGTTGAAAGAAAGTCAAAGAGTTGGGGGTGCTATTATTCTTGCTATGGATGGTGTGATTGATAATCAGGGTAACCTCGATTCGGAAAGAACTGAGTTTTATGTTCCTAACGAGTTTGTAGCAAGGGAGACATCGAAATATTCAAATTTGTATTTCGGTGCAAGTGTTAACCCGAATCGCCCTGATGCATTGGAGCGACTGCAATGGGCTAAAGAAAACGGTGCCTTACTTGTGAAGTGGTTGCCTTCGATTCAGTATATAGATCCAGCAAATAGATCATATGAGCCGTTTTACAAGAAGTTGGTTGAGTTGGATTTGCCTTTGTTGACTCATGCTGGCCAAGAGCGGTCTTTTACTCATGCTCGCGATGATCTCGCAGATCCTGTTCGACTAAAATTACCACTTGATTTGGGTGTTAATGTGATTGTTGCACACGCGGCTTCTACTGGGAAAAATGAGGGGCAAGAAGATATTGATCGTCTTATTGGAATGCTTGAATCTTATCCTAATCTTTATTCTGATATTTCTAGCATGACGCAAATCAATAAGCCTGGTTATTTACGTCAAGCGCTCAAAGAAAAACGATTTAAAGGAAAATTACTTTATGGTTCTGATTTTCCACTGATTAATACAGCGGCTGTTTCACCTTGGTATTTTCCGCTTAACTTAACCAGAGAACAAATGCAATTTATAGCGGCGATTGAGAATCCATGGGATCGCGATGTTGCATTAAAAGAAGCGCTTGGGGTTTCTTCTGAAATTTTCTCTAAACCTAGCGATTTTTTTGGGATAACTTGGTAAGGCAATAAAATATCCGCCCATCTAAATTAGCGGGAAATTTGCCCTTCTAGATATCGAACAGCTTGTCGCACTTCCGTATCAACCTCCATTCGGTCGCGAACTAAGCGGCATGCATGAAGAACTGTGCCATGATCTCGACCACCAAAAGCTTCGCCAATAGAGTTAAGTGATTTACCAGTGAGTTCTCGTGACAGGAACATTGCTACTTGGCGCGGGAACGCAATATTCTCTGGACGTCGTCGGCTGGTCATATCGGCCAATCGAATATCATAATGCTCGGCTACTCTCTTTTGAATTTGCTCAATAGATATTATCGTTCGACCTTCTTCATGAAGAACATCTTTTAGTAGACCTTCCACTGTAGTGGTTGTCATGGGTTTGCCCGTCAAGGACTGATAAGAGGACACTCTTATTAATGCTCCTTCAAGCCTCCTAATGTTAGTGCGAATGCGCTTTGCCAAAAATGCTACGATTTCTTCTGGTACCTTAATATCAATAGTTGCTGCTTTTTTTCGAAGGATTGCTAGGCGAGTTTCGAAATCAGGCGGTTGCATGTCGGTAACGAGTCCCCACTCGAAACGCGAGACCAACCGATGCTCAAGATTCTTAATTTCGTTAGCTGGACGATCGCAAGTCATCACGATTTGCTTATGTGCTTCATGAAGGGCATTGAACGTATGAAAGAATTCCTCTTGTATCCGCTCCTTACCAGCAAGAAACTGGATATCATCAATTAGTAAAATATCTGTTTTACGATAGGTGCGTCTGAACTTGGTTAGTTCGTTGTTTTGGATTGCGTCGATGTATTTATTAGTAAACTTTTCAGATGATAGATAGGATACTTTAAGTCGTGGATTTTCTTTTAATGCATAATGTCCAATCGCATGCAGAAGATGTGTTTTACCTAACCCAACTCCACCATATAGAAAAAGCGGATTATAAGAACGGCCAGGGGATTGAGCGACAGCTAATGCAGCGGCATGTGCAAAACTATTATTATCTCCGACTACAAATGTGGAAAATGTATTTTTGGGATTAAAAAGTTTTTCCGCTGAATCAATGTTTTTAGCTCTTTTGGAAGTGCCTGTGAGTTTTGGATCTTTTGCTTTGGGATTTTTGTTGAATTCAGCTTCTATATTGACTGAATCGCTAGATAAATCTCTAGCATCAGTACCCGAGTCGATTTCAAATATAACAGTTACTTTGGTACTAGTGATATGGGATAGAACATCCTGCAATATTTCTTTGTAATTATCCTTTAGCCAAACCGCACAAAATTCGTTCGGAGCCACCAAGGTGGCCTTAGATTTTTCAATAGAAACTAATTTTATTGGATCAAACCAAAGATTGAACAAATCTGGGTTCACCATACTTTGCAAAGTTTCTTTTGCTTTCGTCCAGATTTCTTCGGTTGATGCGTTCATTCTGGAAGATAACAGTGAGTTTGTTGAAGTTTTATTCACTGACTGTTATNGNNTTAAGGATGGTTGTTGTTTNTGGGACATTTATTATCTGAATTTGGNNAAAAAAATCATCGNGAAANTGGTATAGTTGTTTATTAAATCGAAGTCTTTTTAAATTCATAAATCTTTGTTTTTCAGTTGGTTATGTATTTTTTTTATTAATGCTATTTACTTAGAACAATTAGCTCTGAGTGGCACAATGCCAAAAAAATGTTCGGAGAAAGTATTAACGCCGCCAGATAATTTCCAGAAGAAGCTATTAACTCTTATCCACACTTTATTCACAGGTTTAATATAACATTTTCTTGCTGACCTAGAAATTAGCTAAAAACTCGTAACTCACATCAAAAAATCACTAATCTTTCGGATTCCTTTTCTTCAAAAGGAACCCAGGACGAGAGAACTTAAGGATCTAAACAGCTTTTTTAAATAGCGTCAGGACCCGTTTCGCCAGTTCTTATGCGCATTACGCTATCGATTGAACTAATAAAAACCTTACCGTCGCCTATTTTATCTGTTTTAGCGTTATTAACAATCGCTTCAACTGCGGCATCGACTTGGTCTTCTTCTAGTACAATCTCAAGTTTAATTTTGGGTAGAAAATCAACGGTATATTCGCTGCCTCGGTAGATTTCAGTGTGACCTTTCTGACGGCCAAAACCTTTTACCTCAGTTACAGTTAATCCTTCCACGCCTATGGTGGCCAGGGCCTCCTTAACATCTTCCAATTTGAATGGCTTGATGATTGCGTCGATTTTCTTCATTGGGTTGCTTATTTAGTTGGTAGCAGGAAAGAGAGCATAGAGTTCGTTTTTTTTTATGACAACAGGTTTTTTAGAATTACATTTTTTTTTTGTGTAGCTAAAAGTGATTACTGCTTGACAGAAAGCAATGAAGTTAATCGATAGAATTATTTGATTAGTCGCCGAAGAGTTTTTCAAAAGCTGTCTTTTCGTTTTTGGTGGAAGAGGTGTCGCTGTCTTTTCCGTTCCAATTACGCAACAAAAAATCGAAGTATTCGCAAAAATTAGATCTGCTTTTTTCCATTATTGGTTCGGCTCGTCGTTCTTTGCACTGATACGCGACACTGGAATCATAGAAGATACAATTTAAGCAAATACGAAGATCCTCATTACAATTATGACAGCTTTCACTACGGCCTGGTTGTCCACCGAGGTTCCACTCTTTCCCGCATTTGTGACAGTGCCTAGTCACAAAACTGATTAATTGCTATTTGCAATATCAATTGGTAGCGATTCTTTATTGGAGAACTCAATAAATTGTTTGATTTTTTCTGCAATTGATTCTCCCGTAAGTCCGTGTTTTTTTCGCAAATATTCAACGGATGATGCGTGTTCTATAAATTTATCCGGCCAACCAATACGAATGACCGGCGTATTTATATGTTGGTCAGCTAAGTGATTTCGAACAATGCTGCCATACCCTCCCTTTAATACGTGGTCCTCAATTGTTACGATAATATCTGCAGCTTTAGCAAAAAAATCAGTAGTTCCAATATCAATTGGTTTAGTGAAACGCGGATTAATAATTGTTGCATCAATATTTTCTGATCCGAGATTTTCAATCGCTTGGTCTGCTATATCCCTTAATGGGCCAAGTACGAAAAATGCGACTTTAATTTTTCCGTTGTTGGAAAAATTTTGAATAACTTCTGCTTTGCTAATTTCAATGATCGATGGCTGTTCTTTTACAGTAACGCCTTCTCCGTTACCTCTGGGATATCGAATAAATACTGGCTGATTTTGATGGGTTGCGGTGAACATCATGTCCGCTAGTTCATCTTCGTCTTTTGGTGCCATAGCAATGATATTGGGCACGCAGTTCAAATAGGCAATGTCGAATAGACCATGGTGCGTAGGGCCATCGTTAGCAGAAAGTCCGGCACGATCCATACAGAAAATTACAGGCAGGTTTTGAAGTGCTACATCGTGAATAATCATGTCATAGGATCGCTGTAGAAAAGTGGAGTAAATTGCGCATACGGGTCGGTATCCCATAGTAGCCATACCGGCTGCGAAGAGTACTGCATGTTCTTCGGCAATACCGACGTCGTAGTACTGCTTAGGTAGCTTTTCCTCGAGAGTCTTTAAGCCGGTTCCACTTGGCATGGCTGCAGTAATACCGATAACCGATTTGTCCTTTTGGCAAATTTTGACCATCGTATTGCCGAAAACATCTTGATACTTTGGTGGTTTGCCTGGTTTTTCAGGGAGACTTTCCCCTGATTTGGGATTGTAAGGTCCAGTTCCATGGAACTTTTCAGGATGTTGAACAGCTGCATTGAATCCTTTGCCTTTCTTGGTAATTACGTGAATAACTATGGGCTGATTACAGCTCTTGGCGAATTCAAGCGTTTCTATAATAAGTGGTAAATCATGTCCGTCGATAGGTCCGAGATATCGAATGCCAAATTCTTCAAAAATTAGGCTGCTTCCGAAACCGCCACGTCCATCGGTATCCATTGAATCTTCATTATGCTCAAGGATAGCCTGTGTTACGGTTCCTTTTAATGCTTCTTGGCCTCTTAATCCTAATCGGACAGCTAATTTGCCAGTCGGGATTTTTTCTAAAAATTTTTGTAGATCATTTGTAATCTTATTGTAGCTGGGATTAGTAATTAACTTATTGAGATAGTTCGATATCGCTCCAACATTTTTAGCGATTGACCATTCATTATCATTTAGAATACCGATGAATTTTTTCGTGGTATGGGCAATGTTATTTAGTGCTTCGAATGAGCAACCGTTAGTAAGTGCGGCATCTCCAAATACGCATACTATATTTTCTTTACTTCCTTTTTGATCGCGTGCAGCTGCCATCCCAAGTGCAGCTGATAATGCAGTGCCGGCATGGCCTGCTCCATAGCAGTCATGTTCACTTTCGGTTCGTAGTGAAAAACCATTTAAACCTTCAGTTGTTCTAATTGTTCTAAATTGTTTTTTTCGGCCAGTGAGTAGTTTGTGTACGTAAGATTGATGGCTAACATCCCATACAAATTTATCCTTTGGTGTTTCAAACACCTTATGCATGGCTACTGTCAACTCCACTACGCCAAGATTAGGTCCAAGGTGCCCCCCATGTTTTGCTAGTCCTTCAATTAGTTCTTGCCGTAGTTCTTTTGCTAAATATTCAAGCTGCTTTATAGTCAATTTTTTGACGTGAGCAGGGTGATCCACCATGTCTAGGTAGCGATTGGGTGTTTCAGTTTTTGCCATGTTATAATTCAACCGATTTTTCATCGGCGAGTTCATCTTCACCGTTAATATTAGGCTGAAGTTTTTTGATCTTTAATTCGGCAGATTGGAGTTTCTCTTGGCATCCTTTTGCCAATTGAATTCCTTCTTCGTAGTGCTTAAGCAGATCTTCTAACGGTAATTCATCTCTTTCCATTTCCTCGACTATTATTTCTAGTTTTTTTAGCCCGTCCTCGAAAGGAAGGTCTAGCGGATCAGGAGACTTTTGTTTTTTAACAGCCACGCGGACGACAAAGTAAAGCAGCTTGGGCAAGTGGACAAGCGGATTGACTAGTCTTAGTTAAGATCTAATTTAATAGGATGTGTGGGTAATGGGTTTAAGGTGTTGAAATGTTTAATTCATTAAACTATTGAGAATGATTCTAACCCTTCTTTATATCGAGATGCGAGTAAGTCCAAAACTTTTGGATGCATAGCAAAAAGCTTACTTTTAAAGGTTCGTAATGTGTTACATTCGTTTTCAGCAGATTGGCAAATTTGGTCAATATCACCACCAGTTCCAGCATGCCTTCCAGGTGAAATGAACAACATTGCTAAAACGACATCTTGAATAAAATCATTTTGGCCGAGCAAGTTTTCTAAAAGTGGTTCATTAAATTCGTACTCTTTGCCTTCTCTCCTCTCCATTGATGAAGCTTTTACTTTGGCTACTCGACCGTTGAGAATTTCACTTAGTTGTTGGCTAATATGGTTTCTAACTTGGTTAACTTCTTTTACAGGTGTTCCGTGATCCACAAGAGTGACACAAGGGTTTTGCAAGTTTTCTTCTCCGATTTTTTCTAGTACTAGCTCGCTTATAATATTTGAAACACAATAGTCATTTTTGTCTTCCAGTTTTACTAAAGTGGGAGCCAATTTTATTTCTGTTTTCTGCCATTTGCTTTTAATGGCATTTCCTCTTTCTGGTAAATAATCTTTTAGTGCAGCGCTTTGTCCAAAGAAAAATGGAATGATAAAGAAGGAGTCTATGCCTTTTTCACATCTTGATCTAATAAACGGTTCCAATATATCTGCTTTTTTACCGTCCAGATTAGAAGGATCAACTTTTGTGGAGTGAAGTAAGGAAACAGGGTGAACTTCTGTGTTAATATTCTGGCTGAGTGATTGTGCTATTCGGCGCAAGTTCATCGTTGACTCTGCTCTATGTGAGCCATTATCCATCAAAATTACACAAGGTCTACTTTTCATAAATTACTAAGCACCAGCTCCTTGTGAGACCGTAACCCTGATGTATATACCTGTTCAATATTAACATTTGGATTAGTAATATTAGGATAATCAATTGGTACAAATAAACTTCATTTGTTAGAATGTTTTTTCACTCAAAAAGATGGATCATTCTACTATTATTCCAAAGAAGTCTTTTAAGGGGTTTTGGAGTCTTTTTTTCACTCAGTTTCAAGGGGCTTTTAGTGACAACTTGTTCAAATTCCTTGCGATATATTTCGTGTATAAAACT
>NYWG01000021.1 GCA_002684915.1 Verrucomicrobiales bacterium | reverse complement strand
TTTGAAAATTCATTCTTAAACTCTACTTTAAACTCCCATCGAACAGGCACAGATAACAAGATCGGAGTTACGCATTATCTCCAGCCTGAATTAACTGCGGGGGTGGAAGAGATACCAAAAGATTCTCAACATAGATTAAGTAAATATTCATAGTGAGTACGATAATCGCCTCAACAGAGAAATACGATTCGATCGTAAAGATTGGTTGAAGATCGTTGATAAGATCAACGGAAAGAAAGTTCAGTTCGATGTTAATGAGAATGGTTTAGAGTTTCTCAACGTCACCATTAATGGACTTCAAAAGACCATAATTTACAATGAGATCAGAAATGACATCGAAGAACATTTCAGAAGTAAATCCATTATGAATACATCATCAAATATCCAAAGTTTCTTTCAGTACTTTTTAAACAACTCAACTTCATTCAACGACAATGTTGAAAGACATCAATCGAAAATCGGAAATAGTGAAATCGATCTAAATAGAGAATTAGTTCAGTCACTGTGTTTATCCAAAAAGATGAAAGGGTACGGTTGGTTCAATCACCCTATTTTCTTTAACTCATTCAGATCCAAGTGGTTCCATGCTCTAGGCCGAAGGGTTGAAAACCCGCTGCAATAATATAAAATCTCTGGCGAAAAACATGAGATGATGATAGCAGTGCGGGAGCTCATGAGGTTCTTTTATTGGTCTATTGCGTGTGCTCTTCTGGTTAGCCAAGCTTCCAGCATGGACAAGCCACAGAAAGCTCCCAAGGCGGGTCTGGCCAAGTTCCAAACTGAGATAGAACCAATTTTGAAGCGGGCATGCGTGGGGTGTCACGGCCCAAAAAAACAAAAGGGGCAATTTCAAATAAACACATTGGACCCCAATCTTCTGAAGGGGAAGGACGTCAATTGGTGGCTAGAGGTATTTAACGTAGTTAGCAATGGTGAAATGCCGCCGGAAGATGCCGAAGTAGGACTCACTGATACCGAAAAGGCAAATATTGTCGAATGGCTGTCTGTAGAAATTCAAACGGCTTCGCAAGTGCGCCGCAGCGAACAAGGACACACATCTTTTCGGAGAATGACACGCTACGAGTACAAGTACGCCCTTCAGGATCTACTTGGGATTCCGCATGATTTTTCTCGGGATTTACCACCAGAATCGGATTCGGAGGATGGCTTTAAGAATAGCTCGGAAATGTTGCAAATGACCGTAGTGCAGTTTGAACAGTACAGACAAATGGCACGAAAAGCACTAAAGCGAGCAACTGTTCGCGGTGATGCCCCAAATCCAGTTTACTACGGTATCTCCATGAAAGCCGCAGCTAAAAGAATTAATCCTAAGTACGCATCAACTATAGAAGGAACTCGAAAGCGAATTAGGGAAAAAGGTCTCCCTATTGATCAAGCAATTAAGGAGCAAGAAGAAACATTCTCGTATGATTCTAATAGGCTTCACTATAGAGACCTAATTACTGGCCAAGGCATTGCTCCACGCTGGAGCTATAATGGAGCCAAGCACGCATGGACTCCAAATTCAACACGCCCTGAGGTCCCAGATATTTCTCCCGACGTAATTGTAATTCCTGCAAATGCAAGACACATCGTCGACTTGGGAGACGGATTGCCAGACACAGGGAATATGCGAGTCCGCATTCGCGCAGCAAAGTATACAGAAGAAGAAAAACATCCTCCAACATTGCGATTATATTTTGGGAACCAAGCAAGCAATGATTCACGCGTGACGGTAAGAGCTGGCAATCATGATGTTTCGATTACTGCACCCCCAGATAAGCCTGAGTTTTATCACTGGGATGTGCGACTTAGCGAGATTACTCGAAATGCTTATCGCCACATCACAAAACTAGGTGATCTGCCCAATCCGGCGGAGTTTCTTTCTTTTCATAATAACTCGAGCAAAAAAGTAGCGGTCAAGATCGACTATATCGAGATTACCGCTCCCACTTTCAAACAATGGCCGCCGAAATCACACAAGAGGATATTCTTCAAAAAAGGCAGCGGTGAGGATGAAAAAAAATATGCCCGAGCTCTGCTCACTCGTTTCATGAGTAGAGCTTGGAGAAAACAAATAACAGAGGCAGAAATTGATCAAAAACTAGCTCTCTTCGCAAAATTTCGTCCCGAATGTCAGGATTTTCAGGAGGCAATAGTAGAGGTTTTATCCACAGTATTATCTTCCCCGAAATTTCTATATCTCGTTCGATCAGATGAAAATAATAGAGAGAAAAATACAGATCATATTTCTGATTTTGAGTTGGCAAGTCGACTTTCGTTTTTTCTTTGGAGCAGTACTCCTGATGCTATTCTGTTAGAACTTGCAGCTAAAGGAACCCTTAGCAGGCCTGAAATCTTACAAGAACAAACATTACGATTATTGGCTAACCCAAAAGCAGAACGTTTTGCATATCACTTCACTCGCCAATGGTTAGGCCTAGAGCTCTTGGATTATTTAAAGATCGATTCTAAAGCATTTTTGACAACCCCTGATGGCCTGACAAAAAAAAGAGGGCGCTTCGATCCGATCGTTTTGGAAGCAATGAAAGCAGAGCCCATTGCATTTTTCGCAGAGTTACTTCGGCATAATTATAGCGTAGTAGATTTTCTACAATCGGATTATGTAATGGTTAACGATCGTCTTTCAGAACATTACAAAATGCCTGAAGTCATCGGAAATGAATTTCGAGTGGTCAAACTTGAAAATAATGAAAAAAGGGGTGGCGTTCTAACACAAGCGGGCCTGCTCGCAATGAATTCCGACGGCAAAGATTCCCATCCCCTTAAACGAGGTATATGGCTGCTAGAAAACCTACTAAATGACCCACCTCCTCCTCCTCCCCCAGCTGTACCTGAAATTGATTTAGCAGATCCTGAAATTATGAAGCTTACCTTAAAGCAGCGAATGGAGAATCATCGTGATGATCCTGCCTGCTACTCATGCCATGCAAAAATTGATCCATGGGGTATTGCCTTCGAAAACTATGATGCATTAGGCAGGTGGCGCAACAAAATCGGCAAGAATCCCGTAGACGCCTCCGGCATGCTTTTTAACAAATATGAACTAAAGGGCATGAGAGGGTTAAAAGAATATCTGCTAAAGAATCGGCAGGATCAGTTTATTCGAGCGCTGACGCACAAATTAATATCCTACGCACTTGGCCGACCATTAACATTTGGAGACCGATCGCAGGTTGAGCAAATAACCGCCGATCTACGCAAACAAGGAGATGGCCTCAGAGATCTCGTAATTCTGATTGTGAAAAGTGATATGTTTCAGCTAAAATAAGCTCTGTTGGAGCAAAAGCTATGAATACTAATTTATCTTCTTTAGACCGCCGAAAATTTCTAAGAGGAACAGGGGTTGCGCTTGCACTCCCTTGGTTTGAATCTTTCTCTGGCATTGCTAAAGAAACAAAAAAAAACATAAAGCGTAAGAGGCTTGCATGTTTTTACTTGCCTGATGGGGTTCCTATGCCGCTAGAAAAAGATCCCGCTTTCAAAGACTGGAGCTGGTTTCCGCATGGGCAGGGGAATAAATTTACATTAACGAAGTGTATGGAGACATTATCTCCTCTTCGCAAAGATCTAACAATATTCTCCGGATTGTCTCACCCTGCTGTCCGTAGGGTTCATGGTCATTCTAATGCTGATCAATTTCTGACTGGAGCTGACACCGGGGCCGATGGCGATTATCAAAATAGCATTTCTCTCGACCAAGTTTTCGCAGCCAGCGTTGGAATGAACACACGACATTCTTCACTTGTAATGTCTACCGATGGAGGAACCGGATCACCACGCGGGGCACAAACGCTTTCCTTCAATAGCAACGGCCGCCCAATCCCTGCCGAACATAAGCCCAAGCGAATTTTCGACATGCTCTTCGTGAAGAGTGGTCAAGACTCCGCACAGCGCCTCTCGCTTAGCAAGAGCTCCCTCGACGACCTACTAGAGGATGCACGGTCTCTTCAGCGCTCTTTATCAAAACGCGATCAGAATACATTAGATGAATATTTACAGTCCGTTCGCGACACCGAAACAAAAATTGAAAAAGCCGAACGCTGGTTAAATATGCCTCTCCCTCAGGTAGGTATAGACCATCTTAAGCTAGATATTACTCCCGAGGACCCTCGAACATATCTGCAAACTATGTATGAACTGATTTACCTCGCATTCAAAACTGATACCACTCGTGTTGCGACCTATCAACTCGGACGGGAAAACGGTGTAGGAATCAGCGATTATCTTGGTCGAGCTGTTGGGTTTAAGCTTACGCATCAACTTTCCCATGAAACCAAAAAACCTAATGGATGGAAAAATTTTGGCACCTATTGTAGGTTTATTAACGAAGAACTNGGGCGCTTTGCTATTCGACTAAAAAACACTGCTGAACCTGGAGGAGAGGGAAACATGCTTGATAATACNGCCCTCTTATTTGGATCNGCTTCAAGTGCTTTTCATTTATCTCGNAACTATCCATTGTTATTAATAGGAGGNCGTAANATGGGATTCAAACACGGTCAGTATNTTAAATATGGCCAGGGAAATGAAAGTAATCAGGCCACCTCTGGCATATCAACCGATGCCGGTTGGCGGGCTGAAATGAATTATACAGAATTGCCCCTCTCTAATCTTTACTTAAGCATGCTAAAAAAACTCGGTGTTGAAACTAATAGCTTCGGGGGATCCGCGGAACCCTTATCTGAAGTATAATTTTTAAAACTGAATAAATAGAAAAATACAAAGTTCTGTTTTGCAATACCATCCATACGAATGTCTAATTAAAACTTCATCAATCATGACTTTATCATTCGCGAACCACATCTCATGAAGCAAACATCACACCTCATAGTGTGCTTATTTGGCTATCTCTTAGCATCCTCCGGAATCGCGCAAGCCGCTCAACCAAATTTCATAATTATTTTCACTGATGATCAAGGTTATGGAGATCTGAGCTGTTTTGGATCTAAAACCATTCGCACGCCAAACATCGACCGCCTTGCAAAGGAAGGGAGAAAATTCACAAGCTTCATGGTGGCTTCTCCGGTATGTACCCCTTCCCGATCTGCTTTACTCACTGGCTGCTACCCTAAACGCATAGGCATGCACCAACATGTCCTGTTTCCATCATCCAAAAAGGGGCTTAATCCAAAAGAACACACCATCGCTGATCACTTAAAGTCGCATGGATACGCCACCGCTTGTTTCGGCAAATGGCACCTCGGGCACCACAAAGAAGTACTGCCTACCGCAAACGGCTTCGACACCTACTACGGGATTCCATACTCCAATGATATGAATCACCCAGATAACAAGGGTAAGCCCCGCGGGGGATGGGAAGGCATGGATAGCCTCTGGAAAGATCCTAGATCAACATTAACCAAGTGGAAGACGCCATTGATTGAGAACGAGAAAATCGTCGAGCTACCCGTGGACCAGCGAACCGTCACGCGCCGCTATACACAAAAGTCCATAGAATTTATTAAGGATAATAAGGAAAAACCCTTTTTCATTTATTTACCGCACTCCATGCCTCATATTCCATTATATGTGCCAGACGATGTGCGTGATCCAGATCCAAAGAACGCCTACATCAACACTATTGAGCATATAGATTCTGAAGTTGGCCGATTACTTAAGGCTTTAGACGATCTTAAACTAGCAGGTAAAACTTACGTCATCTACACAACGGACAACGGGCCTTGGCTACCATTCCGCCATCATGGCGGTTCTGCTGGCCCACTGCGGGATGGAAAAGGCTCAACTTTCGAAGGAGGCCAACGCGTACCTTGTGTAATCCGAGGCCCAAGCATTCCTGCAGGCACAGTATGTGATGAGCTCACCGGCACTATCGATTTACTGCCTACAATCGCAGCCCTAATAGACACAACTTTGCCCAAAAATAAGATCGACGGACTGGACGCATCTGAAATCTGGAAAGGAACTGTAAATCAATCACCACGTGAGGAATTCCTTTATTATACCTCGCGCGGTGCCATCGAAGGCATTCGAAGCCACAACTGGAAACTTCTCGTGAAAAAACCTCGAACCCGGCGAAGAGGAAATGAGAATCCATCAGGGATTCCACCATCTCAAGTATTTCTCTTCAACCTTGCAGCGGACATCGGTGAACAGAATAACTTGGCTGAAATAAATCCGGCAATCGTTAAAACCCTTCGTACGCGAATGGAAAAACTCGATGCCGAAATCACAAAAAATGCTAGGGCGCCATGGTTTAAGAACTGATCCGTTATTCTTCAACTAGCTATGCAATTAAAAAACCTAATTTCACATTACAAACAATCATGGCCATACAATTTGGCTGAAATTTAATTACCGTGAGCTTGCCAAAGATCGCGGTAACCATGGGAGATCCGGCCGGAGTAGGCCCAGAAATTTGCCTTAAGCTATTGCATAACAAGGATATCGCCAGAATTTGCACACCAATCATTTTCGGATGTTCTTCAGTCTTAGAGCAAGCCGCCACTAAGTGTAACTTAGGCAAGCCAGAACTAATTATAAAAGGTTTAAGTGAAGCAGACAGGCCTTGTGTACTTAACATCAATACAATCGATCTAAACGAGTTCAATATCGGCACCGCAAATGCTAAATCTGGGCAAGCCGCTTATTCTTATATCGAGGACGCTATAAATGCAGCACTGAGCGGCCAAGTTTCAGCCGTAACGACCGCTCCAATTAATAAAGAGGCCCTGTATAAAGCCGGAATTAAATTCCCCGGACACACCGAGATTTTTGCTAGAAAAACTCACACTGAACGAGTTTGTATGCTGCAATACTCAAGCGAGGTGAGGGCAGTATTTGTAACCACACACGTAAGCTACTCCGAGGTGCCAGCGCTTCTTACTGAGGCTCATATTCTCAATACTATTGAACTGGGAGCGCAAGCCATTCAACGCATTAGAGGCGCCAAACCAAAAATTGTCGTGCTAGGATTAAACCCGCATGCAGGAGAAAACGGATTATTCGGAATGGAAGAACAAGCCTCGATCATCCCAGCGATTGAATCGGCAAGAAAGCTGGGTTTAGATGTTGAAGGGCCTGTTTCTCCCGACACAGCATTTCTTCCTTCCAAGCGGAAAGAAACCGACCTGTTCGTTTGCATGTACCATGATCAGGGGCATATCCCACTCAAGGCGCTTTGCTTCGATGAGGCCGTGAACACAACTCTTGGGCTGCCAATTATCCGCACTTCGGTCGACCACGGCACAGCACTCGATATTGCCGGGCTTGGCCAAGCAAATCCTGGCAGCTTGTTCGAGGCTGTTAAGTTGGCAGTAAAGTTCCTATGATCAAAGGTTGCCTGAAGCGTTAGCTTCGGTAACTTTGACTCATGTGCCTTACCAAAGCTTTTCCAAGTCTGTTGCTTTTAGGATTAACCGTGCAGGCACACGCAACGTACCCCGTTGAGTCACTTTCGGAAACTCAAGCAAATGAGTACAAACTCGACCGCTCTTTTTATAAAAAAGCGACCATGGTTCAGGGCATCTTAATCGTCACCTCTGACAAGGTTGCCGACCTAGCTCACAATGAAACAGCATATCAATTCGACATGCTCATGCGCAACCTGAAGCCGAATATCGCGGATCGCATCCGAAAAAATAAAGTGCTTTGCCTGCTAATCGGACACGATGAATTAACTTCCCAATTGCCTCAATTTTCAACCAACAAAAGCGGCAAGGAGTTGGATTATTACAATTGGCGGCAGCGGGGATTTCTTACATACATCGGCTCACGGCCAACTGTGGTTTTTGCTGAGGAAGATGTCATGGAATACGATGGGGGAATGCAACTTGAAAGCATATTGGTACATGAATTTGGTCACGTTGTACATGGAGTTGGCTTCGATAACGCACTACAAAAAAGGCTTACAGCCGCCTTCGAAAACGTAAAGAAAACCGGAATCTGGAATGACGGCCGAGCCGCACAGCGCTACCGGCGCATCAAGAATGAATCACCGGTCCTGCTCCTTTCTGCGCTAGAAAAATCGTTTCATAACGAATCTCCAAAGCTACTCCGTAAAAGTCTCAACGCAGGAGACATTTTGGTGAATGGAAAAAAGGCCAACGCAAAAGTAAAGGTCACAAAACATGACAAGGTGTTGATCCAATTCGGCGGAGCCAAGCTATGTTATGCGGCAAAAAATCGTTCCGAGTATTGGGCTGAAATATTCCAATGCTGGTTCGACACTAATCGAACAATGGATCATGATCATAACCATATTCACACTCGCAAACAACTCATCAAATACGATCCAGTGGGAGCCAAGCTATGTGAGGATGTTTTAGGTAATCCGGCTTGGCGCTTCGTTTCCCCTAAACTTCGCAAAGGTCAAGCACACCTAAAAAACTATGATCCCAGTTCTCTCAAGGTAACAGAATTGCCGCATATCCAAAAAGCAGCCTATGATTACTATGATACTTATTGGAAGGACTACTGGCAGCGCCTCTACGACAAGCACGGAATTCGTCGTCCCTAACAATTTAAAATTATTAGATACACAATATCGACTTCCTTCTGCCTAGTCATACGACTAGCATCTAACATCTCAGGAAATAAAGCAGCCAAATAGATCGAGCCCCTCTAGTTTAAATTTGTACCTCTACAGTACTCCCGATTAAGATCCGCTTGCAAATCTTGAGTGGCAACTCAAAATAGAGGTTCCCGCAAGTTTACCACCATGTTAAGTCCAAAAAATATTTCACGACGATCGTTCCTAAAGACCGGCGGCGCGACAATGTTGTTGCCGATGCTAGACTCTGCTCCTACTGCCATGGCGGAAAAACGATTATCTAAACCAGATAAAAAACTGGTGATCATGTACATCCCCAACGGGATAGTGCGACGACAGTTTTTCCCCGGAGAAGCTCAGGCGGAAGTCCCAGAATTCATCGGAGGGTTCAACGCTGACAAAACCAAGTCAAAACGACGATTCAAGAATAAGCCGGGAATTTATGACCTAGCTTGGACTCCCACCATGCAACCACTGAAGAATCATGCCAAAGATGTCACCATGATCACCGGACTGGATCGTACTTTCAAGAATGGACAGGACGTCCATGCTCAGGGAGCCTCCTGCTACCTCACCAGCCTTTCCCCGGCGCAGGCAACTGAGCAAGGCCTCCGCTATCCGAACGGTCGAAGTCTCGACCAGGTAATCGGCGATAAAATCGGCCACAAGACAGTTCTCAACACTCTAGAGATCAGTTGTAACGGATTCCGAGCACCAAAGGAGCCAATCGAGTTCGACAATATTTCATGGTACGGCCCAGGAAAACTTGCACCTTCCATTCGCGACCCGCGCAAGCTCTATGACCGCTTGTTCTCAAAAGATAGCCTTCGCGCTCACGTAAGTGACGTGTCCGATCTCGTGCTCGCCGATGCCAAGGCGCTTTCACGCAAGCTCTCCAGCAAGGATCGCGCAACAATGGACGAGTACATGACCATGGTTCGTAACGTCGAGGTCCGAATGGCCAAACTAGAAAAGCTACTGGCAGACGCCGACATAACCGTGCCCAAGGAGGAAATCCTTCCGCGCGGCGAATACATTCGGCTGCAGGTCGATCTGATGCTACTCGGTTTCCAAATGGGCATCACAAACGTATCCACTTTCATGATCGGGCCCGAGCGCTGGGATGCCACGCTGATGTATGAAGGCGTATTCGACAAGCCGGTCCAGCACCACAATATGACCCACAATCAGAAGGGAAATGGGTACCTTGAATTAGCAAAGATCGATACCTTTCATATGCAGCAATATGCATACTTAATCCAACGTATGAAGGAGATCAAAGAATCAGACGGCAGCTCCATGCTGGATAATTCACTGGTCACCTACGGCGCGGCTCTGGGCGATGGGGCTACGCATCAATATTACGATCTACCGATGATCTTAGCCGGCGGAGCACAAGGACAGATCAAGCAGGGTCGTTTCATTAGAATGAAGAGTGGCACCTTAAACTCGAACCTCTGGCTAACCCTCTCAAACCTAATGGGAGTGGAGATGGATTCTTTCTCCGACAGCCAAGGTATGCTTTCCGAGCTTTGGGCCTAAAAGCCATGTTTGCAAAACGGTTCATCTTTGGAAACGTCCTGCTACTTATCTTTACATATTCATCCTCCGCCCAGTCCGCAGATGATTTTCAAAACAAACTACAACCGATTTTTGCAAGTCATTGCGTCAAGTGCCACGGGGGCGAGAAGGTAAAAGGCAAGATCAACCTCAAAGAAATCGCTAGCGCCGCCCAATTCCTCGCCAAACCGAAACTTATCAAAGAGATTATCGATGTACTCGACGCCGGAGATATGCCTCCCGAGGGCGAGTCGCAACTCAATCCCACCGACCAAGAGGAGCTCCTTGCCTCTCTCAGAGCAATGTTGCTCACCTCCTCCTCAGGAAAAACAATCAAGCACAACCCTCCTCGCAGGTTAAACCGGTTCCAGTACAACAATACTGTACGTGATCTATTCCAGCTAAACCGCGATGTGTTTGCGTTATCGGAAAAGCTTTTGACACGCGAGACGATTTATCTCAATGCACCGACGATGCCTAAACGAGTCAACGCCCGCTCGCTGGCACTGAATCCCACTGGCGGCATGAGGGAAGTGAAGCCCTTCCCGCAAGACCTACGCGCCTCACATGGGTTCGATAATCAAGCCGATCAACTGACTCTCTCTCCATTGCTACTCGATGCTTTTTTTCGCCTGAGCATCTCAATCGTCGAAAGCCCGGACTTCAACGAAAATAGCGTTGGGATTTGGGAAAACTTCTTTAAAGCTCCTGCCGAGGGCGTTGATATTCCCACTGAAACTCAGAAGCGAATCGCCAATTTTCTGCGCCTCGCCTTTCGAGGGCCAGTGGCCCTGAGCACGATTGATCGCTACACAAACTACGCAATTAAAAAATTGGAGGGCGGCATGCGTTACAATGAAACGATGAAAAAGATTGCTTCTGCTGTGTTGTCCTCTCCTCTGTTTCTTTACCACTATAATCCAAACGAATCAAAATTGCGGCCATTCGCCATTGCCTCAAACCTCTCGTTTTTTCTCTGGGGAAGCAGCCCAGACACAAAGCTTCTTGAGCTCGCTGATAACGGAGAGTTGGTTAAGCCGGAGATTCTGGAGAAAACCATCAGACGCATGTTAACAGATCCCCGAATCGAGAGGTTCCTCGACAGCTTCCCTTCGCAATGGATGCAATTGGAAAACATTCTCGCAGCTACTCCGGACCCTAAGTTGCACCGCTACTTTTCTTTAGACAAACAGCATCCAGCTAGCCTGCAGATGCTCATCGAGCCGCTTCTGCTCTTTGATGCGATATTCGTCGAGAACCGTCCGATCTCTGAACTAATAATGCCGAATTTTAGTTATCGAAGCGATTTTCTCAATGACTGGTACGCTAGCGACCTAAAACCGAAAAAGATCGATCGGAATAAAATCAAGGAGGAAAACAAACCAATCCAAGTCGAGCGTGGAATCGCCGAGTTAGAAATCCAAAAGGCAAAGGCATCCCTTGAAGAATACATCGAATCCATCCCGGCTATCATAGATAAAACCGCAAAGTCGCTCGACCTCTCACCTGGACAAGCTAGCTGGGAGGCCAACCAGCTGACGCAGCTCGCCAACAACGTGGCACTTTCGCCTTGGCAACGCATCGGACCATTTGGAGAGGAAAACCTCAAGAAGGCACACGAACGAGCGTTCATCAACGAGACCGTCGTCGACCTGAAAAAAAACCACGGAAATCTAAAATGGAAAATTGCCGAGAGCCTCAGGGACGGCAAACAACATCAATTAAACGGCGCCAACTGCAGTACGTATTTGTTTCGCACGATCCACTCCAGTATTGAACAGGAGAGGGAACTGTCGATCGGCAGCGACGACAGTTTCAAGATATGGCTCAACGGAAAACTAATCGCCAACAAATACATCACCCGCGGACTCGCACCGGATCAGGACAAGATCAAGGTACGATTGGCTAAGGGCAAAAACAAACTACTCTTTAAGGTCTCCAACGGCGGCGGCGGCTACGGTTTTTACTTCAAGACCGAAGCAATCCCTCTTCCTAGTGAAGTCGTCACAGCGGTACAAGTGAAACCCACCAAACGAACAGAGAAACAAAAATCTATCCTTGCCGCATACTATCGTACGTTTGCCAGTGAGCTATCCCCGATCCGACAAAAAATAGCCGCCACACAATCGCAATTGGAGAAACGACTAAATCAAACTCAAAGCGCCCTGAATAAGCTGCCCAAACCGCGCCATCCCGATAACGTTCAGTCAGAGATGAACCGGCAGTTCGACGACGTGATGCGCGGTAAGGTTCGGAGTAACGAATTCGTCCGCGTGGAGACCAAAAACCCCAGATACGGCGGTGTCATCACTAGCGCTGCCATTCTCAGCATGAATAATGGAACGCGGCGTACCCACCCAATCGCGCGCGGCGCCTGGATGATCGAAGTCATATTCAACGATCCTCCTCCTCCTCCTCCAAACGATGTACCACCCCTGAACGAAGACGCCTTCGAGGATCACCTCACCATCCGCGAAAAATTCGCCAAGCACCGCGAGAACCCCGACTGCGCCGGCTGTCATTCGCGGCTAGACCCACTTGGGTTTGCACTTGAGAACTTTGATATTCCCGGCCGCTGGCGCGACAAGTACCCCAACGGTCGCAATGTTAACTCTAGAGGAGTACTACTGCGAAAATATCCATTCAATAATGTCGTCGAATTCAAGCAATCCATTTCCAAAGAAAATAAACGATTTGCTAAAGCATTTGCCTCTCATCTCCTCCGGTTTGCCCTGTCTCGCGAACTGTCACCAAGGGATATGTTCACTATTGATAAAATTGTAGATCAAACAAAAGGGGATAATTTTAGATTAAAATCGTTAATTACCGAGGTTATTAAAAGTGACTCCTTCTTAAGAAAATCTGAAAATATAGAGTAAAAAATAATTTCAGTAAGCGCTCTTTTCTATTAAGAAGCATATCTAAAAAATAATTTGCTCTTGAAATAGTGCAATCTCTCCTCCTTAAAACCAACACCTATAAACAAACTTTACCCTATTTTTATGTCAAAAAATATAGAGTTTTTTTGGTTTTCTGCTTGCGAACACTTATATCCGCTCGTAAAACGGACCCCGGGTAGTGCGTCACTACTAATAGTAAATAGCAGAAACCCGTATCAATAATATCATGGCAGATAAACCGTTAACAAAATCACAGATCGCAGCAGCCGTTGCTGAAGCGAATGATCTCACAAAGAAGCAGGCGGCCGATCTTTTGGCTAGCTTAGCTGATTTGGCTATCTCAAGCACAAAATCTACTGGTGCTTTTACCTTCCCAGGTATTGGTAAATTGAAGCTTGTTAATCGCAAGGCTCGCATGGGCAGAAACCCTGCCACTGGTGAGACTATTAAAATCCCAGCTAAAACTGTGGTAAAGTTTGCCGTTGCTAAAGCGGCTAAGGATTCCATTGCTAGCTAAATAATATCTTTCTAACCTAAAAGCGCCCAGCAATTGCGGGCGCTTTTTTTTTCTTTATGGATAAAAAAGACCTACAATTCTGGAAAGTTGCTGTTGTGGGATGCGGCGCAGTAGGAAGTTTTTACGGATCCAAAATAGCGCAATCCGGAATAAATGTGCATTTTCTTCTTCGTAGCGATTTTGAAACTGTAGCCGCTGATGGGCTTCATATTCAAAGCATTGACGGCAATTATTCACTTCACCCTAATATTTACCGTTATCCTGAAGAAATTGGAAAATGCGATTTAGTATTGATTGCCCTAAAGTCCACAGCAAATGATATTTTTTCTAATTTACTGAAGCCACTAGTAGGAAAACAAACCGCTCTATTCACTTTACAAAATGGGTTAGGAAATGAAGCAGCATTAGCTAAGATTTTTCCACAGGCATCAGTGTTTGGAGGCATGTGTTTTGTTTGCCTTAATCGCACTGCCCCTGGAGTAGTTAAGCACATCGCTCACGGCAAAATTGTTATGGGGAGACATAACGGACTTCCAGATGCACTAACAAAAAAAATTGCACAACTAGTTCAAAACGCTGGCATTCAAGTTGAAGTAGCAGGCAATCTAGAGAAAGCGAAATGGGAAAAATTAATATGGAACATCCCTTTCAATGGCTTAGGAGTTGCTGGAACAGCAGGATTGGATGCAGTAATTAACGGCTGCTTAAAAACCGGGCAACCGATCGGACCTTGTCTTTCTTCTGATCGACTTCTTGATAAAGGTTTATGGGAAAATCTTGTTACTGAATTAATGGATGAAGTTATTTCTATCGGCCGAGCATTAGGGCACGATATTTCGCTAGACAGCGGAGAATATCAGCGCAACCGTACTCGCGTAATGGGCTCGTATCGCGCTTCTACATTGATTGATTTTGACGCTGGCCGGCCACTTGAATTAGAGGCTCTTTTTTATAAACCACTAGCGACTGCTCACGCTAAAGGGATTAAAGCCCCACGCTTAACCCGCCTTTGCTCTATCTTAAACCAACTGGTTAACCAAAATCCTTCACGATCAACGAATAAATAACCAATCATATTCAACTGAGATGTACCGTTTTATTTCGATTTTTTGCATAATAGGACTGATATCACCATTGCTTAGTAATGGAGCAGACACTCGTCCAAATATCGTGTTCATAATAGCTGACGATATGGCTTGGGATGACCTTGGCTGTGCCGGCAACCCTAACGTACGGACACCAAACATTGACCAGCTGGCTAATAACGGTATGCGTTTTACCAATGCTTTCCTCACCATCAGCTCTTGCAGCCCTAGTCGTGCTAGCATTATTACGAGCACTTATCCTCATCAAACTGATGCAGAACAATTACACTGGCCTCTTCCAGCAAATCGTCTAACGTTTGCCGAACTGCTCAAGGCTTCTGGCTATTGGACTGTTGCTGCTGGAAAATGGCATCTAGGTAACTTTATCAAGGATCGATTCGATGAAGTTCGAGAAGCGGATGTTTCTGGTTTTCAGCTGCCAACCGGCAAAGCAGCAAAGGCCGGCAAAATTACTCAAAAGGTAATTGGGGACGCTCGAAGCGGCTGTGATCAATGGGTGCCCGTTCTCAAGGCTCGACCAAAAGACAAACCTCTTTTCGCCTGGCTCGCAGCTCTTGATCCACACCGCGATTATGATAAAGGCATTTTAGACAATCCTCATAGTCCTGAAAGCGTCAGGCTCCCTCCATATGTAGCAGACACTCTAAAAAGCAGACAAGACTACGCTTTATATTATGACGAAATCACAAGGCTTGATCGCTTTGTAGGCGATGTAATCGAGGAGTTAAAGGCACAAAATATCTTCGAAAATACTTTTATACTATTCATAAGCGACAACGGGCGCCCATTCCCAAGAGATAAAACGACACTTTATGATAGCGGTATTAAGACTCCATTCATAGTGCATTGGCCTAAGCACGTTAACCCAGGCAGCAAATCTGACAGCCTAGTAAGCTCCATTAATATTGCACCTGCCTTTTTAGAACTGGCTAGCCTAGCAACACCAACAGTATTTGAGGGCCGAAGTTTTTTGCCTCTGCTTCGTAATCCAAAATTAGAACTTAACCGCTATATCTTTGCCGAACGCAACTGGCATGACTACGAAGACCGAGTTCGCGCTGTCCGAAACAAAAAATACAAATACATAAGGAATTTTTATAATGATTTGCCGAACACCCCCCCCGCTGATGTAGTACGATCCGTATCTTATCGAGAAATGATCAGGCTCCGTAACGAAGGAAAATTAAACAAAGCTCAGAAAAGCACATTTATTCAACCGCGCGCTAAAGAGGAATTTTACGATATCCGAAACGACCCATTTGAATTACAAAATCTTGCTCTCTCTTCAGATCATGTAAAACAATTAAAAAAATTCCGGCAGGCTCTTGCTAAATGGCAAAAGGAAACAAAGGATAAAGCCCCTCCGTTCCGGACACTTGATGAATTTGGGCGCGAAGATGGGCAGGCTCTTCCAGTTCGCGAACGCCCACGTCCAAATAAGACGGAGATGACAAAACGCCTCCGCGCATATTATGAAAAAAAGCAGGCTAAATAGGCTTAGCCATGCCGGAATCAACTGGCAAAGTCTCAATATTTGAGAAACTCTTCTCCTCCGCATGAACGTAATAATAAGAACTATAATATTCAGTAGCCTTATTGCCGCCTTAGGGAAGGGCTTAGGAAACCCGACACAGGCGGTTGCCGCGAAAAATAAATCTCCTAATATCGTTGTTATTTTTATGGATGACATGGCATATGCTGACATTGGTCCTTTCGGAGCCACGGCTTATCCCACTCCCAACCTTGATCGCATGGCAAAAGAAGGGCGCAAGTTTAGCGATTTTTATGTAACTCAGGCTGTATGCAGCGCCTCTCGAGCAGGGCTACTGACTGGCTGCTACAATGTTCGTGTAGGTATTTTTGGAGCTCTCGGACCTAAATCAACTCAAGGACTTCACAAAGATGAAGTAACATTAGCAGAAGTATGTAAACAAAAGGGATATGCAACAGCGATCTATGGCAAGTGGCATCTCGGACACCATAAACCCTTTCTGCCAATGCAACATGGATTTGATGATTACTTCGGACTGCCATATTCTAACGATATGTGGCCATACCACCCCGGCGTTCTTCACTTGCCAATGAAGGAGCGTTTGAAGCGCTGGCCACACCTGCCACTGATTGACAAAAACAAGATTATTAATCCTCAGGTTTCTGGTAAGGATCAGGAACAATTAACAACACAGTACACTGAACGCGCCGTACAGTTCATAGAAAAAAATAAGTCCAACCCGTTTTTTCTCTATATTCCACACTCAATGGTCCATGTTCCATTATTTGTATCTGACAAATTTAAGGGAAAAAGTAAATCCGGCCTATTCGGAGATGTAATGATGGAAGTCGACTGGAGCGTCGGCCAAATTCTAGAAACCTTACGCAAACATAAGTTAGAAAAGAATACCTTAGTTATTTTCACCAGTGATAATGGACCATGGCTTAGCTATGGAGATCACGCAGGCTCAGCTGGCCCTCTTCGTGAAGGAAAAGGCACCATGTTTGATGGAGGCTGTCGCGAGAGTACTTTAATGTGGTGGCCTGATACCATTCCTGCAAATAGCAACTGCAAAACTCCTGCCATGACTATCGATATATTGCCAACCGTGGCTGAAATAATCGGAGCCAATCTTCCGAATCACAAGATTGACGGGAAAAGCATCTTAAACCTTGTTACAGGAAAAAATGATAAAAGCCCTCAAGAAGCGTATTACTTTTATTACGGACAACAGTTACAAGCTATTCGTATGGGAAAATGGAAATTACACTTCCCTCACAGCTACCGAACAATGGCTGGCAACCCGGGAGGAACTGGTGGCATTCCGACAAAATACAGCCAATCTAAAATTGGATTATCACTCTTTAATTTGCATCAGGATATCGCAGAATCAGTCGACGTAAAAGCCAACCACCCGAAAGTTTTGGCCAAAATGCTTAAGCTCGGTGAAAAGATGCGCAAGGAACTAGGAGATCAAGGAAGTAAAGGCAAAGGACAACGCTCAGCCGGGCGCTTACCCAAAATCTAGTCACTTTTTCTTGTGAACCAACCTAATCCCATACCCTTTGGCGCCCGGTTTTGGCGACTTTGGCGTCCTGTCTGGAAGTTCCGGCAAAAAGGAAACGGATTTCTTTTTCCTGCACTCCTCCTTTTTTGGGTATTAGTGCTAGCCAGTCCCTATATGTTATTTAATCGGATGGCATCTTGGCCGGATCATACTCCCCTTGATCAAAAAACAATAACAAAAAGAGACACTCTAAAATTTTCTCCAATAGATGAAAGAACTGCATGGGATCCAAAATCAATATTTAAGGATAACGATGGACGTTATCTCGATTACAAAATTCCGGTTGTCGACTGGTCAATTTGGTTTTACATCTCCTTGTTCGCCTACTACTTCGGATTTTATGCTGCAAAGAAGAATGATAGAGGGCGCGCTGAATCATTGATCATGGCACAAGGATGGGTCCTTTCGAGCTGGATTGCATTTCCGTTCTTTTTCTTTTTTCCCGCTCATATTGATTTGCGATGGCAACTAAAAATCGATGAGATGTCAGCCATGTACAACTTTCTGTTCAGTTCTTTTCATGCATTGGACAAGCCTTTTAATGCATGGCCATGCTTGCATATAGCTCAAAGCTTCATCATTGCCGTCGGAGTGGCTCGGTGGTGGATGCAAAGAGGATGGACCTGGGCGGTATGGCTACTATGGCCGGCATGGGTTGGTCTTTTTATAAGCGTGCTGACGACAAAACAGCACTTCATCTGGGACACCATCATGGGAACCTTAGTAGGCTTAGGGGTTTGGTATGGGGTTATGCGCCCGGGGTTTAAGCATCTGGATGCTATACATAACGAAGCTCTTCCAGTCAAAAATTTGGAATAAAAAAACGGCCGCCGGCAAGGGGATGGGTGTGGAGATTGCCGACGGCCTACGACCCATAGCTGGGATGGGAGGGGTTGCTACGGGTCGATAGCCCGCAAATCTAAGCTTTTTTGGAGTTAAAGCAATCCCTGAAAAATGATTAGATAAAGGAACTTTTGATAAATTTTAAAATTTAACAAGCTGCCGAGGCTTCCTCTTTACTTATAGGAACTCCTTGAAAATGAAGCACCATCCCTTCAAATATTTGCAATCCATCTTTCTCCCCCAAAATACTTTCGCTCGCTCTCTCCGGATGAGGCATCATCCCGCAAACATTTCGAGCTTCATTACAAATCCCGGCTATGTTCAACATTGATCCATTAGGATTAGCTTCATCTGTAATTTCCCCATCTGCCGAAGCGTATTGAAACAAAATCTGATCGTTAGCCTTTAATTTTGCCAAAGTCTCATCAGCAGCAAAATAACATCCTTCCCCGTGAGCAATAGGAACCTTTATCACCTCTTCCATAGCGATTTCTCTTGTGAAAGGCGATTCCTGTGTGGGAACTTTAAGATATACCTGCTCACATAGAAATTGTAAGGAACGATTGCGAACTAAAGCCCCAGGCAGCAATCCTGTTTCACACAATATTTGAAATCCATTACAGATACCAATAACCAACCCTCCTTCATTTGCAAATTTTTTGACGGCATTCATTACAGGGCTGAACTGAGCAATCGACCCCGTTCGAAGATAATCTCCATAACTAAAGCCACCAGGGACAACTATTGCATCTGCGTTTCCAAGTGACTCTTCCTTATGCCACAAGTAATCAGCCTGATGCCCGAGCACATCCCTCAAAACATGGATACAATCCTGATCGCAGTTCGATCCTGGAAATTGAAGTACGGAGAAATCCATGATTATTACTCTATTGTGAATTCATAATCCTCAATAACCGGATTACTAAATAGCTTGTGACATGCCTCTTCAATCTTTGGCTTCCATGCTTCAGCATCATCACCTTCTAAGTCGACTTCAAGATACTTGCCGACATGAACATCCGTGACCCCTTCATAGCCCATTTGCTCCAACGCGGCCTGTACCGTTTTTCCCTGCGGATCAAGTACCGCTTTCTTGGGGGTTATAACAATTTTGGCTTTCATTCAAGTGCACCTTATAGGTGATGCCCGTCATACTCAGGCCTAGCGCGTCGCTGAACCAGTTTATTTTGTTCACAGCGAAGAAAACGTTTGGGCTTACTTGGGCTTTATGGAATATCTGATAGTTCTCAAACCCGCCTCTGAACAAACAATATCAACTTATTTTAGGAAATAATTATTAATTGCACTGAATTGTATACTTGGCCAATCTATCGGCATGAAGATCTCCTTTCATGGCGCGGTGCGAACTACAACGGGATCACAGCACTTATTAGAAGTGAATGGAGTCCGACTACTGTTGGATTGCGGTTTGTTTCAGGGAAAAAGGCAGGAATCCATAGATCGAAATCAAAACTTCCCGTTCGACCCCAAGTCCGTCGATGCCGTGATTTTAAGCCACGCTCATATCGACCATATTGGTAATCTACCAAATTTATATAAACAGGGTTTTGAAGGGAACGTTTATTGTACTTTCGCCACCCGAGATCTCGCAGCTATTATGCTCGAAGACTCAGCAGAAATACAAATGGCCGACGCTGCTTATGTATCCAAGAAGCATAAAAAAAAGGGGATGCCTCCCGTCGAGCCCCTTTACACTCCCGAAGATGCCGAACGCGCCGTCAGACAGTTTGTAGCACTAGGATACGATCGGCCTATTCCTGTTGGGAATGGCATAAGTCTGAGCTTTCGAGATGCAGGTCACATTCTGGGATCAGCTCAAGTTATTCTCGATATCGATGAAAGCGGCAACAAACGACGACTACTATTCAGTGGAGATATTGGCCGAGGTAACCACGCCATTTTACGTGACCCTCAGCCAGTTGAAGACGTCGATGTGCTCCTTGTTGAAAGTACATATGGCAACCGTAATCACACTGCTCAATCAGGATTGTCCGACGAAATTGAAGCACTACTCTCTGAAACATTAAACGGAGGCGGCAAAGTCATTATTCCCGCATTTTCTGTAGGCCGAACTCAACTCCTCGTCTATACCTTGCATCAATTGGTAGACGCCGGAAAACTGCCTGCCTTTCCTATTTATGTGGACAGCCCTCTCAGCGTTAATGCCACCGAGGTATTTCGCCTGCACCCAGAATGTTTCAATCGAGACATTTATAATTTTCTTCGGGAAAAAGATAACCCATTTGGCATGGACAACCTGACCTATATTCGAAAGGCCTCAGAGTCGATAAAGTTGAACAACCTTGAGGGCCCAGCAATTATTATTAGCTCTAGTGGCATGTGCGAAGCCGGACGGATTCGCCACCACTTGAAAAATAATATTAGCGACGCCAAGGATCTAATCTTATTTGTCGGCTACTGTGCCTACAATACTTTGGGATCTGTGATCCGAGCTGGAATAGATCCAGTTTACATATTTGGTGAACCTCATGAAGTTAAAGCCAAAATTGCTAGTTTCGACGGCTTCTCTGGTCATGCAGATAAAAATGAACTGTCTAAATACGTTGAGTCACTTACAGGAAATATAGAAAATATCTATGTCGTTCACGGGGAAGAAGAATCCAGCCTTGCCTTTGCAAATACGCTGCGAAGCCTTAAACCAAAAGCTAACGTGTTCGTCCCGGAATTAAACGAATCGTTCCAACTTTGAAAACGCACTCACGTAATCCTAGTTAAATTAAGCCGCGAGGATCCCTATCGAGCGACGTTTATACAGAAACTCAAACATATTGCCCTCATGGGGCTGATCCCATGAGATTTTCATTGTGGAAATTGGGCCTAAATTAAGTCGCTCGATGAGTGGCGATGATAGCAGCTCTTCGTGAAACTCTTTGTCTTTAGTTATTGCAGTAACCACCAAAGATTCTCCCATTTGGTTTAGCATCTCTGATTGAGGCACCTCCACTACGCTAGCGTAAGGACAAAGAAATTCTCGGTTAGCTAAAGGATGCTCAAATGAGTCACAGTAAACAATCGTCGGCCGGAGATATGTGCCTCCGTCGGTAACTACCTTCCGTTCTCCATCTCGATACTTAGCTGTCATCTCCTCGCATCCTGACTCCAAAAGATCGGAGTCAATGGCTCCATCAATCCACTCGCCCATTTTGGGATTAGCAAAGCCTGAAAGCTTTGCCTCAGGATCATCCACAGTTGTAGGCTTGATCGGACCTAGTTTCTTAGCAAGTGCTTCAGCAATTTCACGACCATACTTAGGCACGACTACTGCTGAAGCATTTACACAAGAACGACCACCATTGTCCGCAATTGACCCCGCAATCAGATCAATATGATCTCTCCAGTTATCAATTTCATCTTCCCCGATAAGAACCTTACTCCACCCAGGTCCATGAATTTGAATAGCAGGATTATTGGCATACTGATCTGTAGTACTCTTGTCTCCAAAAATTAGCGCGCGCCCACTACGGTTCAAGATATCCGCCGCCCCCTCATAATCGGTCGGGTAAAAACTAAAAGCCTCCTTGGGACAACCAGCCTGAATAAAAGACTGGATAAGGCGGTATGGCGTCCACGGTTCATCTCGGCCAGGTTTCATGACAATTGGAGTCTTAAGGGCAATAGCCGGCAACCAAAGTGAATTCACAGCTGGCGAATTACTCGGCATTACTAGCCCTAGAGCCTTTGATGTTGGATAAAAACAAACCTGCGTCCCAAATTGCTCTCCTACTCCTGCATCAAGAATCGGAAGATCAATACCACGAGTTAAACCATTTAAAACCACCTGCATATTACTCAACGCATAGTGAATCTTATCCATATTGCGCTTAACCATAACATGCGGAAGCCCACTAGTTGATGATAGCGTTTCAACATATTGCTGCGGCGATTGCATTTCACCATCAACACCAATCTGAACTTCTCCGTTAAGGAAAATTTCACCGGCCTTCGCTCCGATTTCGACTAATTCTGCCGTTGTAAATTTACGCAATGCGGCACGGGCTTCGTCAATTCGCTTTAGGTCTCGCCTAACAACCCCTGCATTAACTTGACTAACCGTGGCCTTGGTCTCGCCACTACGATAATCTTTCACTTCAATCTTGTTGAGGCTCACATAGGGATCCCCCAAACGGAGGCAGGGAATGTGTGGAATTGCCATCTTAGTATACACCTTCCACAATTTTTTTCTCCATCGCACCAAAAGGGCGAACCTCAGCCACTCCATCCCAAGGGCAATTCTCCCAAGGCGAACGACGTATGGCTTCATCCCTTTCAAGGAACCTTGGCATAAAAAACTCTTTAGTAAGAGTAGTCAGTTCCACCCTCCCCCAAGCATCATAGTCGACAAGGGATTCGGTCTTGTTTGGATCCACGACCCTCAAAACTGCCCTAGGCTGAGGAGCATGATATGTAATCGAATAATCATTCTCTGGACCAAACGGGCGGTGACGAGCCAATCCCATGAGCGTATTACCATATGTCGGAACAAAACCGATTTGGTTTTCGCATATCTCCTCAACTAGAAAACGCGTGTACTGCTGATCCATTGTCGTCCCTCCACAAAACACACCTTTTATCCCAGCTTTGATTAAATCCATTCGTTCAGCCATCGCTTCAAGTAATTTAGGTGTTGTAAAAAGCGCGCTGACTTTTCGGTTTTTGAGAATTGTGACAGCTTGATCGATCACGTGATCCATATACGCACGCGCCTGATCAAACTGTTTGCCAGCTATAAGCCTCTTCACCCAACGCGG
>NYWG01000020.1 GCA_002684915.1 Verrucomicrobiales bacterium | reverse complement strand
TCATCAACTGAATTATAGATAGCCCCATCAGAGTAAAGTTGGCTCTGATTTTTTCCTCCTCCCCAAATTATCATTTTATCGTCAATAGATAATGCGGTATGCCCTCTTCGCGGGACAGGAGCTCCGACCATATTAACAGATACATAAGCACTCGAATCTGGAATACCATTATTCAAAGTTATAACAGCTCCGTCACCCAATGCTCCAGAAACGGAAACTCCACCCCATAAAACAGCCTTATTAGAGCCAACTAAAACCACACTAGATAAATACCTCGCAATAGGCTTGTTGTTATTGATAACAATTTCCTGCCATAGATCCGTCGATGGATCATAAACAAACAAATCGTTTAGCAAACCGGTGTTATTTCTTCCTCCCCATACAAGCATTTTGGATCCTGTCCATACTGTTCCGTTTCCATATCGACCAGAGGGAGAACCATTAACACTAATACTCCGCCACGATTTTGTTGAATCCTTGTAAACACCTCCGGTATTGCTGGGACCTGCAGCACTAATTCCTCCCCAAATTAACAATTCTCCATTTGCCCAAACGTAAGAGTGAGAAGAACGAGCAATAGGTGCATCAAGGGGGGTAACGTCGCTCCAGGAATTAGCAGCAAGATTATATAAGCCACCAGTTTTCAGATAAGTATTTGCAGCATACTCACCTCCCCAAACTATCATTTCACTTCCATTCCATACCGAAGCATGACCAAATCGCCCAGATGGTGCGTTCTGTATAGCCAAGGAACTCCAACTATCTGCAGAAAACGTATGAATTTTCCTATGCCCCGGCTCCACAGGATTAACCGAAGTAAAAACTCCTCCTAACTGACTCGCGCCAGACTCTAAAGCGGCAATTTCGTCCTCAAGCGTACTTATTTTCGCAGTTACTAACTCTAAAGCGGCAATTTTACTTTCAAGCGTACTTATTTTCGCAGTAGCTGTCTCCAATAATGAAACTTTTCCTTCTAGAATACTTATCTTTTCCTTGGAACCTGCTGTTTCCTGCTCCAACTGTGAAATAGATTGTATTTTAACCTTAAGATCGGAAGACAAACTGGCCTCTGAAACAATATTATTAGGTATTTCTTCAACAGATTTAGCCTTTAAGGCATATCCTACAGAAGTGATTCTGGTATCAGGAGATATAAGGTCAAAATCTTGTCCGCCACCATTGAACCAAACCCGAATACTAATATTATCCTGATTAAATGAATTAACATTTAAGGCCGCCATGTTGGCAATTGATTCATCCCCCAAGACTACCGAAAAAACTCCACGAGAAACATTAATCTGAATTGATTCTGCAGGCTCACCAATAGCTACTACACCATCGTTACGCCAAACGACTTGCCCATTACTATCAATAAAAGAGAACTTAAAGCTACCTGCCCCCTCAAAAGGTCTACCATCTTTTAATACCTGCCCCTGAAAACTGATAAGTAAAGGAACAGCAATTAAATTTTGAATAAATACGAGGGAGAATATAAGCAGCGGCAAAGGTCGCCAGACGTTAAAAAGCAAGCCTCGAAAAGATAAAAATGTTATGTCCCCTAAAATAGCGCGGCGTAATTAATATTAAAACTTACCCTTGGCAAGTTTATCATGTTAAGAAGCAAAAAAAACAGCACGGACTTATTAATTTCAAAAAGTAGTATTTTCAAGTTTAAGATATTAACAATCGGCAATCGCTCTCCAAAACTCTTTTAATTAATTTTTGAATATATAGAATTAAAAATAACAGACGCATTTATCACCGCAAAAATCAGGTATAGATATTAAATTAAAAAGGAATATATAAATTTAAAATAAATGAAACTAATAATATTCACGATAATCACATCGGCAATGTTGATTGGGTGTGAAACTAAAAACAAAAGCTCCTACCAACCTCAAAAAACACAGGTAAACATTAAAAAACTTCCAGAGAAACCATCATTTCAACCAATGAGCCTTGAAGAATACAAGGCAGCTTACCCTGAACTTCTAGGACTTAACTGCGGTATAGAAAAATTCTTTGATAGTTATATTAACGTATTTGGAGTCACCATCGCAGCAATGCCCAACACCCCAATCCCTGAAATTATCCATTCAGCCAAGATTTATGCCCAACTACTTGATAACAATGAAGACTTCATTCCAGACGATCCAAAAATTTACAATTATCACCAAAATGACAGAAAAGGCAGGAACAGCCTCATTGTCCTTGTAGACACTAAGGCACTAGACAACGAATGGATCTCATTTAAGCCTGGCCAACGTTTCTGGGTTCCTGCCCAAGCCCTTCGGCCAGGACACTCTGGTGTCGGACATTCCCGGGATGGTGAAATGGATATCGCCGTCGAGGAACTCTTTCACAAGTACGGCAAATCTCTGCAGCATGTTTACCCAAAGGACTTTGGGTTACCTGACCATGAAGCTGGTGAAACTTGGTCTTCGACACTCTCGGAGGCTATGGATAGCGCCCGCGGAATTAACAGAAATGTAAAACCTGTTAACGGTAAATGGATATACCCTCAAAATGCATGGTATACATACGATGATACATCATGTGAATGGGGATGTCAGATCGATGAGTACCTTTGGCATATATGGGGAACCAATATTGGATATTACCAATCACTGACAAGGGCACCTGGCAGGCCAAAAAATGAAGGCAAACCCGGTGGATGGTGTGACAATATCGGCAGAGAATGGAAAATTTGCTCCAAAGAAAAATTAAAGGAAGTAGACTTTCCCTCATTTAATCTCCTAAACAACAAGGGCTACAAGCTGCCAACAAGAATACCTTATGGAGAGTACGGCAAAAACAATGTTGAATATCATGGCTATGAAATTGATGTAGCCTTTCATGGCGGCGCCAGAAAATTTAGTATCAATCGCAAACCAAACCTTAAACTTACATTGAAACGTGGGAACACCTATTATTTTGACCAATCGCTGGAAAACAACTCAGGCTTATCTTTCAGATTTTCCGCAACAAAAGCTGGAGACAACATAGAAAGAAAAGAATATAGAAATGGAGTAACAACTAAAGGAATACCAGGAGAACGGGGATCATATATTCGCATAACAATCGACAGCAATACTCCTGAAAAACTTTACATCTATTGCCCTGAAGAAACAGGTTTAGGCAAAAACATTGGACTTCTGACCAAAGATTAAACTAAGCAAATCATTTAAAACTAATAATCACCATGCCATAAACTTTTTCACTAGGAGAGTATTGGCCATAAAAAAANNTNTTTTTACTGAAAGTAAACATTATGAANATTCATAAATTAACTCTTANAACCATAACCCTTATAACGCTTTTCAAAACAATTGGATGCACCTCTATAAACAATGATAAAAAATNGCGCGATCTAGGTTTAGAATACAAAGTTATTGATATTAAGGAGCCCCGGACTAATCGCGCGCATGTTTTACGAGTAGATCTAAACAACACTAAAATAAAACCTTCCATTATTGTTGCAAGAGACCCAGACGGCAACGGACCGGCTGAAGCAGAACTCACTGACCCTTTCAAACTTGCAGGAAACAGCAACGTATTAGCATTCATCAATACAAACCCCTGGGACAGTTTTCCAAACAAAGAAGGCAAAAGAAATCGAAACTGGTTTAAAGGACAATCGGTAGACATCGATGGCCTAGCAATTTCAGGAGGAAAAATAAGAAGTAATACTCAACCCAGAGAATCATCGATATGGTTGAATAATGAAGGTAAATTTATATTAGGGAGAAAACCAGAAAGAGAGAAAACCAAGGAAGCAATGAACGGTTTTCAGTTAATTACAAAAGAAGGTGAGATTATTGTTTCCCCTGACAATTCCATACACCCTAGAACGGCGATCGGAACCAATGAAAACGGATCAGTGATGTGGCTTGTCATAGTTGACGGTAGACAAAAAGGTTATAGCGAAGGAATGAATTTACACGAATTAGCATCTCTTATGATCAAACTTGGATGCTGGAATTCTACAAATATGGACGGAGGAGGCAGCAGCGTTATGGGAATGACTGGTACTAATGGTAAAATTCGTTTGATGAATAGCCCTTCTGACCGTTCTCTGGGAATGAAAAGAATCCGCCCACTCCCAATGATTTTAACTATCGAAAAAAAGCCTCACTAAGATATAGTTTTCACACTAATAATTTATATATTAGAACCCATTATAAACCTCTACCAAGCTCTTTAACAATCCACTTAGCTGCCATCTTATCCGCCCCATCAGGAACTGTGTGGCCACGAGGCTCAGACATAACATGTAGATACACCTTGCCGGTTGTTTGAAGATTATTCGACAAGTTGGATACTTCCCTTGCTAGCTTCACAGCATGATCCGTTCCTACCCTCTTATCTTGATCACCAATAACAATCCAAACCTTTCGATAAGCAAGCTGGTTGATATAATTTAAAAGATTAATCTCCTTTATTAATTTTTTTTTTGGATTCGATTTAAATTCATGTAACACAAATAAATCAGTTACTGGGGAAAATGCTGCAACACATTTTATACGCTTGTCATTAATAGCGCCATGAAGAGCAAGAAAGCCTCCTCGAGAGGTCCCGCAAATAGCAATTCTTTCTGGGTCCGCAATTCTTTCTTCAATCAAGTAATCTAATACGGATGAGAGTCGACGGTTAAATTCAGCAACAAAATTAACACCTTGTGACACCTTGTGACTCCACCCCGGCAAGCCCTCAGGTTCATCACCAATACGCTGATCACCATGGCATGGTAAATCTATCGACACACAAACATATCCATTCCCTAGTAATTGATTACCACAGTGACGATAATATTCAGAACCTAGTGTTCCCTGAATTGTTGTCGCTAAAATAATTAAGACGGGAGCAGCATGGCCTTGCTTTGTGTTTCCCAACACTCCCAATTCTATTCCATCACTAGTCTTATGAAGGCTAATCTTTAACTCAGGATTAGCATAAACAGTTAAAAAATTTACCGGCAACAAACCACATAACAATGCAATCACTAATTTTTTCATTACTCGAAAAGCTGAGCGATTGGCTTGCCTGCTTTTGGATTTTGCTCGCTGTAGTCTAACCCAATAAATTTGCAAAGTGTCGCAGCAATTTGATCCATTACAACCGGATCGGTGTCAGCCCATTCTCCTCTTAAGGGGCTATCAGGACTAATAACTGCAAGCCACGTATTCTTAGAGTCTTTAATCTGTGCACTGTGACTATGCCAATTAAGAGAAAGATTCCCTCTGCCGTGATCCGTTGTAATTAATATAGTTGTTTTATTGGCGTATTGAGCATCCAACTGCAGCCAACTCCAAAGCTCATTAAAATAAGCATCAAAACGCGAAATTGCAGAGAGCACTCGATCATATCTTTTATCATGGGCCCAATCATCAGTTTCCCCCAGACTAAGATATAGCACCCTCGGCCGATAACTCTTTAAGTGAGCCATGGCGAATTTAAAGGTAACTTCGTCATGTCTTACCGTATCCCAAGGTGTAAGCATCTCAAACTGCAATTGACTCAACCTCTGAATAACTGGATCAGGGTGAACATAAGCCTCATAGCCGGAATTAGTGAAGACAGCTTCAGACTTATGTTGCGCAGCAAATCCAATTACATCCCATGAAGCAAATGCAGCAACTTCATTTTGTTTTAAATTAAGTTTATCGCGAAAAAACTCAAGGACTGTAGGATTAGGGTTTAAAACTTTTTTATTACTTTTAATTAAATCATCCCTCGCCTGACCAGTAAGAATCTCAGAATATCCAGGATAAGAAAAATGCAAACGATTTGATAAACGAACCGAGCTCCCCTTATTAGGATTCCCTGCAACAGAACCATAATTCTTCATCCATTCCCTCCAAAAAAATGGCATTAATTTTTCACGACGTAATTCAGGGTCATTAGCCCAAAATTGTTTGTAGGATTTTGTACCTTCTATATTCTTATCCTTAGTTGTCGACTTAAGAACTCCTAGGTCCAAACCTCCAAATAACTCTTGATATCTCAATCCATCAAGAGTGATAAGAATCAAGTTTTCAGTCTTACCCGCTTCCACCACCCCGTTCCCGAAATGAAACAAAAATGCACTTAAATAAATGAAGCGCTTAAAAAGCTTTAATCTAACATTTAGACTCATACGGAATTTATTTTTTACGAAAGCATCCCTTGCATTCAAATTATAATTACAGCCCCATTCTACCGACATGCTCAGTCAAGACGCAACTGCAATGACATATTAAAATTAAAAGCTAAATAATTTTCTTAAACAATATTAACTTTGGTCGGGCTTGCGGGTAAATGAGTTTTATGGATTGATACCCGAGCACAAATGGAATGGTTCGGCACATGGCAACCAAAAATTCGAGGCAAGCTCTTTTACAACTGGCCTCAAGGATCATGTGAAGAACATCTACGTTTCAAAAACACTAACCAGCTAGGCCCCGAACCTTACGATGTAGTAATCGTAGGAGCTGGAGTAATCGGTTGCGGCTTAGCTTACAAACTTTCATTATACCAACTCAAAGTATTACTCGTAGACCGACTCAATGACGTAGGTGAAGGAACAAGTAAGGCCAATAGCGCACTTATCCACTCTGGATACGATGCTGAACCAGGCACTCTTGAATCAGAACTGTTATACGAAGCTGAAATCGAATGGCCAGATTTAGCCTCAAAGCTTAAAATCCCAATTGATCCCATTGGAGGCGTAATGATGGCTGTAAATCGCGAGCAGGAAAAGCAACTGTCCTTTGCAGAAAAAAATGCCCATGCTAATCGCGCAACCAATGTACAAATCCTTAGCTCTAAAGAGATACGAGAACTAGAACCTAACGCATCAAGAAACGTACTAGGCGGATTGCTAGTCCCTGGTGAATCGGTCGGCGACCCCTTTATTACATCTATCGCTTATGCCGAAGTAGCATTAACCAACGGTGTAGATATTCTACTAGGAACAAACATTTCTAATGTAGAAGTTGACCATAAAAGCTTAGCCCCGGTACATCATATAATATCTTCAGATAATCATCGTATCGCAACCAGAAGAATAGTTAATGCAGCCGGACTAGGCGGTCGTCATTTTGCAGATAGATATGGCGGAGGCGAGTTCGATATAAATCCTCGTAGAGGTCAATTCGCACTACTTGACAAGTCTGCTCGTTCACTTATTCAACATATCATACTGCCCGTTCCAACAGCGCATACTAAAGGTGTACTGGTCTCTCCTACTATTTTTGGCAATGTTATAGTTGGACCTACCGCTGAGGACCTACCTTTAGATGATCCAACAGCGACACACACAACTAACGAAGGCATATGCAAAGTTATGGAAGGAGGCTCAAGACTAGTTAATGGCCTCAACAAACAACCTATAATTACTACATACTCTGGGGCAAGATGCGCATGCAGACAAGGCAGCTATGTGATACGATACAACGATGGAGGCAAAGGGATTGTAACTCTTACAGGCATTCGTTCTACCGGACTTACAGCGTCCATTTCTTTAGCCAATTATCTGATAAATAATTTAAATAAAGAAGTCGGCCTTGAATTATCACCTGATAAGACAGCGATAAATGCACGACCAAATAGCGCTTGGCCAGGCTGGTGGAAACGCCCTTTTCAAGGCAATTTATCTAATGCTAGAGATGACCATGGCTGCATGGCATGCTTCTGTGAATCAATAAGCATTGGAGAAATCAGTGACTCTATGGACTCACCTCTTAAGCCACGCACCATGGACGCTTTAAAGCGACGGACTAGAGCCCTAATGGGTCGATGCCAAGGCTTTGACTGCCAAGTGCAGATTGCAGAAATTATTTCAGATCACACCGGCATAGGAATTAGCAAAATAACAAAGAATGGGCCAGGTAGTGAACTCGTAACAAGCAGCCAAGAAGAAGATATAAAATGAACCACAAGGAGCATTTTAAAGTAGCAATAATTGGTGGCGGCCCTGCAGGAATAGGCGTTGCTGTAGGATTAGCAAAGCAAGGTATTGACTCAGTTGTGTTAATTGAAAGGCGTATAAAGCTTGGAGGCACCCCTATCGACTATAAAAGAAAAAAAGGAAGTGTTCCTACATTCATTGAATGGACAAGAGCTCGAATGGTCTTTGGCGAAGAACTAGCAGAAAGAATGATACAGCGCTTAACTACCACAAACACAAATATAAAACTTTGCTCACATGTTACTAAAATATACCCAGAAGAAAAAAAACTTTCACTAATAAGCCCAAAAGGAATACAAGAAATCACCGCAGATGCCGTCGTGTTTGCAGCAGGTGCACGTGAACAAACCCTATCAGAAAAAGGCTGGCTAGCCGGAGCTCGAACTGTAAGAACTGGCTTTACACGACATATCACCAGCTGGATTGATCGCCATAATCTTCTCCCTACGCGAAAGCCTTTAATTGTTGGTTCAGATCTGATCGCCTACTCAGCAGCAGCAAAACTTCGAGCTGCCGGAAGCCGTGAATCCGTAATGATCAATCAGAGACAAAGACCGAAGGCCAATTTATTTGAACGCATTTTCTTTCGAAGATGGACTAAACCAAATTGGAAAGGAGGAGTAACAGCTATAAATTTATCGGGAGATTCTACAATCATAAACGCAGAATCTAAAGAATCACACAACTGCGATGTCTCCGGCGATGCAATTATATTCAGTGGAAACTTGGTTCCTAATACAGAATTAGCTCTTATGTCTGGCATGGCAGTTGACACTCAATCACGTAGACTGAAATTTTCACAAAGGCAGTCAATGAGCACTCCAGGCTGGTTCGCTGCAGGAAATATACTCGGAGGCTTTCACGGGGCACAGTGGTGTTATTTCAACGGCAAGCGATTAGCAAAAAAAATAAAAAAATATTTAAATAAGAAACCAGCTGCTTAAGAATTTTAAAAAGTGCATCAATTTTATAAATCGTGTATAAGCATCAAATATTTTAAACTACTATAAATGAAAATATTCTGTCTAGGTTGCGCTGGTAAAATTAGTCGAGAATCCGTTCTAGACTTACTAGGATCAGAAAAAGTTACCCGAGTAACTATAGCTGATCACAATGAAGAAAATGCTAAGGAAGTTGTTTCATGGCTAAATGATAAAAGGGTTGATTACGTAAAAGCCGACGTATTCCAAACCGACAAAACATCCAATTTGATTAAAGGCTACGATCTAGCCATGGATGGCACCCCTATTTCTATTAATCACGAATCCACTAAGTGCATAGCAAAAGCAGGTGTTCACGGCGTAAACCTCAACGGAACCGGCCCAGAATTTGCTTTTCACGATGACTTTGCAAAAGCAGGGAAATCTTATGTCCCAGGCTTTGGCATGACTCCAGGCATCACCAATGTAATGACTCGTTATGCTCATGACAGACTTGATACAATAAACACAATTCGAATTAGCCATGGAGCTTTTCGGCCATTTGCATTTTCACCCGCAATTACGGAGACAACTCGCATCGAATACGAACCGGGTCTAGAAAGTCGAATCGTTTATGAAAACAATGAGTTTAAACAAGTAGAACCATTTGCCCGCCCCCTAGACGTTACACTTCCTGATCCATTTGGAACTCATACTCAATACATTATTCCACACGCTGAGACTCAAACGATTCCAAAATCTTTTAAAGATAAAGGAATTCAACTTGTAGAAGTTCGAGGTACATGGCCCCCTGCAAACATGCAACTTTTACGAGCTTTATATGATTGGGGTTTTCTAAAGAATGAAACAGTTGATGTAAAAGGAGTTAAAGTTGGTGTAATGGATGCAATCGCAAGCTATCTACTGCAATCACAACAAGGGACAAAAACAAAACTTTACGGCTATGCCCTCCATGTCGAAGTAACCGGCATTAAGAATGACAGCCCAGCCTGTTACACATTAACAAACCACCACCCTGCATCAGACGGATCTGTTCCTGACTGGGCAGGTTTACGAGCTTACACACGCTCTGTTGGAATCCCCATGTCTATAGCCGCCCAGTTGATTTTGGACGGCCAATCAGCTGATACTGGAGTCATAGCACCGGAACTTGCTTTTGATCCTGAGCTAGTTTTTTCTGAACTAGAGAAACGACAGATTTCCGTAAACGTTAGAATAAGCTAATATAATAATTAATCGGCAAGCGACTGAATGCATGCTGTAAAATTATCAGACTTACAATTAAGCAAGAAGCGATTTAGGTGTTTGATCCCATAAGCATTGAAATCCACATCTAAACTTGAAACACCAACCTGTACATATGACCAGAGCGCTTCACGTAAATCCGATAGCACTCGGAGTAAATGCAATTGAGATATATCATTCTCACTTGGCCTTCTACCTAAATAGGATTCCATAAATATAAAACAAGTTGCATCGTCCATACAAAAATTAGCTGCGCAATTCCCCAAATCAACAAAAGGGTCACCCATCCCTGCATATTCCCAGTCTAACAAGTATATCTGGTCGTTATTTTGAAGAAAATTAGCAGCAATAAGATCGTTATGACACGGGACAAATGTCCTAGGGTAACGCGCGCAAGAATCAATAATTTTTTCTGAAAAATCTAATGCTTCATGAAGTTGAGGAGGGTGAACTACCTCGTATCTATTTGCAGTTTCAATGTAATCATTGATAACTGAAGGTAAATGAAATTCTCCAGACACAGTTGGAGCAGAATGCAGCTGTTTCAGAAGTTTCGCCACAAGTTGAATTGACACCGAATCAGTCGTATCAATTGATTCAGCTTGAATAAAACGTGTAATAAGAATTTCGCGATCAACTAAAAATGCAATTGGCTCAGGGGCAATTCCAATTTCCCAAGCCACACGTGAAATCTCATACTCTCTTTGTCTGTCAATTCCAAATAACTCTGTGTTTTCACCAGGCAATCGAGCTACAAACTTTTCCCCTGATGAATTCTCTATAAGTAAATTTTGATTTGTCAACCCACCTGAAATCGGACTAAGCGAAAACTGTCCCCAAGAAGGAAACTCCTTATTGAGCAACTCTGTAATTTGCTCAATAGAAATCATATTAAATAATCAAAAAAAATCATTCCTGCTAAATTTTAATTAAAAACTACAACTCCTTGATCTTAATATTTCTAAAATAAAGATTGTTTGGCTCTCCGTGGTCTTGGAGTCCTATATAACCTTCAAGCGGTCGATCTTTCATTGGTGTATTATTAAGTTTTATATTCACAATATTTTCACCGTTTAACTGAACCTGAAGATGATATCCTTTACATGTAACAATCATCTTGTTCCATTCACCAGGTTTTTTAGACATATTTTTCGAGGCTCCAACAGTTCTAATAATACCACCATGATCATGTGCCCCAACCTTTCCTTTCTTTTTTGTTGAATCTAGAACTTGTGCCTCTATCCCTGTTTGGACTGGATCATTCAAATCTCCAACTCTAAAAAACACTCCACTGTTTCCACCCGGTGGATATTTGTACTCTACATGCAAAACGAAATCCTTATATTTTTTCTTACTCCACAAATAAGCATCATACCTCTGCCATCCCTTTTCACCTTTACGAGGCTTTATCAACAAAGAGCCATCTTTTTGAGGGAGCCAATTACCTGTGGTCTGCCAGCCTGACAAATCCCGAGTATTATAGAGACTCGTCCAAGGCTTCTCTTCAGCTGAAACCAAAACCGGCAATCCGGTAAGAATTAGAATGAATACGATAATTTTCATTATTTTAGTTAAAAAAGGATAAATTAGTGACTCCCAAATTTCATTATCATTTCCGTTTTTGTCAAGTTTACCACAATAATTGATATATGATGTAAATGTGTGTATTTTGCCGAAAAGGAAATTTTCTATGTTTGAGCATATTAAAAACGGAGACATCGAAGGAGTCAAAAAAGCTATCGAAGCCGGTGCTAATGTAAACACAAAGGATGAATTCGGGTCTACTCCTTTGGATAGCGCGGTGTATGACGGGCACAAAGAAATCGCCGAAATACTGATCGCAAATGGCGCAAATCCAAATGCAAAAGACGAAGACGGCGCGACCCCTTTACATCTCGCGGCTGATAGAGGTCAAAGGGACATTGTAGAACTCCTAATCTCAAAAGGTGGAGATGTGAACGCCAGGGATGACGACGAGACAACTCCATTGTATATCACAATTGAGGAGGGGCACACAGAAATCACGGCGCTTCTCCGCGAGCATGGCGCCAAGACAAGTGAAGAGCTTAAGGCTCTGGGACTTTGAAATCATCAAAAGGATTCACGTTAATAGAATTACTCGTAGTAATTGCTATTATTGCAATCCTAGCAGGCCTTCTACTCCCTGCTTTAGCTAAAGCCAAAACAAAGGCTCATGAAGCTTATTGTATTAACAACAATAAGCAGATCCTCTTAGCTGGTAAAATGTACAATTCTGATAACGATGATAAAAATGTTGTCGTGTTTGTACACCCTCCATATTCAAAAGTTTTTCATACATGGTACGAATTCCTAGATCCTTATTTAAACTCTACAAATATTTTCATATGCCCATCACGAAAAGGAAAACCTGTCAAAACAACACATGTAGGCGGAACCCCATTCCCCTACCCCGCTGCAACTGACTACGCAATGAACCATGTGCTTGGCGGTGAATTAAGCCACTGGGTAAACTATGTTCACACAAAAGATTCTAGTGTTAAAAATCACGCAAAGGTTGTTTATTTAGTGGATTCAGGAGTTCAAGCAAACGCAAGCAAGCGACCTAGTGTTGACATAAAATCAACCACCAAGCTGGGAGCATTCATGATAGGAGACCCCGCTGTAATGATCAATGGTTCTGGCTGCCCATCATGCATGACCGGATTAGGCAACCCTTGGTGGGGGGGGCCGCATTTGCGACATGGAGGTCGAAGCGTAAATTCAATGTCCGATGGTCACGTTGAAGCAATGCAACCGTTTTGGTTCTACGCACGAACCCCTTGGCTCAATCCGGCCATTGGAGGATGATCTGAAAATAACTGTGAATCTCAAAGCCAAGAACGCATTCACCCTCATCGAACTACTTGTAGTAATTGCCATTATTGCAATTCTAGCTGGATTACTATTACCAACATTAACAAAAGTAAAAGGTAAAGCGAATGCGATACAATGCCTGAACAACGTGAAACAGTTAGCTTTAGGCTGGACACTTTACGCAAACGATCATGAAGGCAAATATGTAAACAATCACGGCCGAGACCAAACTCGTGAACAACGCAACAACTGGGCAAATAATGTATTAGACTGGAATAACAGCCCAGATAACACAAACAGACTAGCACTTACTTCATCTCTACTTTCTTCATATATGTCTGATACAATTGAAATTTTCAAATGTCCATCTGATAAAAGCCGAGCGGAAAATGGTTATAGAAACAGGAGTTACTCAATGAACCATCTAACAGGAGATCCAGGATCTTTACTCAACGAATTTAATCCAAATTATATTCAATTTATTAGTGATAATCATATTCGACAACCATCAGACATTTTCGTTTTTATAGGCGAGCACCCAGACACTATAAACGATGGATATTATATGAATCGATTTCACGAATACAAATGGGGAAACTTACCTGCTTCATACCACAATGGTGCCACCGCACTGTCTTATGCCGACGGTCACGCTGCGACTCATCGATGGAAAGTTACAGGTGAGAACGGAACTATTCGCCCACCCATTAAAGGCGCTGTCGGCGGAATCATCCCTGCCACACCAATAACAGATTTCCAGTGGATTGTAGATCATTCAAGTGTTTTAAAATAATTAAGAATGCATCCCCCTCTTTCAATCACGCTTAAGGTAGCCTCATTAATTGCAACCTTATCACTATCTCTAATTATCGGCTGCAGTTACAAGATCCCCTTCTATGATGACAACACAATAAAATCAAAACGCTCAATTACCCTAAATATTGTAAGCAGACTGCACATACCAAGTGACGATGGACAACAAGGCATAGCAACGGATGGTAAATTTATCTTCGTTCAAAACAGCCAGCAATTATTCAAATATAATAGAGATGGAGAACTACTTATTTCAGGCCCTAAACTAAAATTGCATCACGGTGGAATAACTTATTACAAAGATAAAATCTATGTAGCTGTGAGCGGTTGCGAAGCAGGTGGAAGCAATGAACATTTTGCGCATGTCTACGACGCTCAATCACTAAAATTCATCAAAAAATACGATATTAGCGCACATTTCTCAGTTTGCGCTGGAGGAATAACATATCATAGGGATAGATTTTATGTAGCAGAATCTTTTTTCGACAATAACCACAAAGATAGGATAATAGAATTTGATAGATCATTTAGACATATTAAGGACCACGAAATTGATTTTAAATCACCTTTTGGAATCCAAGGCCTAGAATACATACCAAAAAAAAGGTCTTTCCAAGTTCATTCCCATACTGAAATATTTTACTATATTAATGACAGATTTGAAAACGAATCACTGATCTCGGGCAAAGCCAGCTTTGAATTGCAGGATTTAGCACTTCTCAACAATCAAACAATTATAATTAACAACAGAGACGCGCAAACAATAGAATTTGTAAAAATTAAATAACTTAAAAACCTAAATGAAAGCGAAATTGAAGACACTAAACAAAAAAGGATTTACTCTTATAGAGCTTCTAGTGGTAATTGCAATTATCGCAATTCTCGCAGCATTGCTTCTTCCGGCTTTAGCGCTAGCAAAATCAAAAGCACAAGGCATAGGTTGCTTAAATAATCACAGACAGCTCATGGTTGCATGGCGAATGTATGTCGAAGACAATGACAGCTGGCTTCCCAATGTGAAACACGGACCCTATGAATGGGTTGGAGGTTGGCTGGATTTTAGTAGCAATAAAATGAATTGGGACCCAGAAGTAAATCTTACTAAAAGTTTGCTTTGGAAGTATTGTGGTGAAAACCGCACAATATTTAAATGTCCAGGCGACAAAAGTTACGCCAATGTTAAAGGAAAAAAAATGCCAAGAATTCGAAGTATGTCTATGCTTAACTGGGTAGGAGGAAGAGGAGAAAACAGACCAATGGGCTGGTCAGCAAATTCAGGACCATGGAGGATCTATCGCAAATTTGGAGACATGATTAATCCAGGGCCATCTTCAACATTCATATTTCTTGATGAAAGAGAAGACAGTATCAACGATGGTATGTTCGTAGTTGATATGGGAGGCTACCCTAGTAATCCAACAATGCACCGCATTGTTGATATCCCTGCAAGCTACCACGGAGGGGCCGGCGGCCTTTCATTTGCAGATGGCCATTCAGAAACAAAAAAATGGAACGACCCACGAACTATTGCACCCTTTAGAAAAGGTGTGACAACAGGATACGATAGACCTTCCCCAAATAACTCCGATATTGTTTGGATGCAGGAAAGAGCAACCCGACACTTAAACAACTAGTTAAATAAAATTATATTAACGACNACAGAGAAATGAACTCATTTTATTNTTTAGGAGGAACACTAATAATCCTCGGCGTAATAATATACGTTGTTTGGCTTATAGAAAAAAAGAGAACCAAAGAATTATGTTCAATTGCAGCCACACTAAAGCTCAATTTTTCACATAATGACAATTCAGCCCTATTTGAGAGGATGAATAAGTTGCATCTTTTTTCCATTGGTCGCTCTAAAAAAATAAAAAACCTAATGGAAGGCGAAGCAAGCAATGCTGAGCTAGCCATATTCGATTATCAGTACACCACTGGAGGAGGCCAGAGCTCCCACACTTATCGTCATAGTGTTTTCTGCATTTGGTCCCCTAAGCTCGATTTACCTCAATTCAGTATGAGACCAGAAGGGATTTTTCACAAAATAGGAGGAGCTTTTGGTTATCAGGATATTGATTTTAACTCGCACCCAGAATTCTCAAAAAAATATTTATTAAGAGGAGACAACGAAACATCTATCCGCCAGCTATTTAGCAAAAAAATAATCAACAAAATAGAATCTCAACAAAAAATAAGCATAGAAGGAGGCGGGAATCAATTGGCATTCTATAAAAAGAGAGTCAAGCCAGAGGAGATTGAGAAATTTATGGAAGAAGGTTTTCATTTTTTTAAACTTTTTCTTGAAGTCACATAATTATTTAATCTTGGAAACACCTAATATGCAGAAATGAAAAAAGACGAAATCGAATATCAGAAAAAAATCAAGCAACACCAAGAAGATGCTAGAAAATCATTTGAAGAAAATATAAGGCGAAGGGTTTAACTCTTGAATAAAAAATGAACAAGAAAGACGCATTCACTCTAATCGAATTACTTGTAGTTATCGCAATAATTGCCATTCTAGCAGGCTTACTTTTACCCGCGTTAGCCAAAGCGAAAAGTAAAGGGCAACACACTGTATGCGTATCAAATCTCAAGCAATTAGATTTAGCGTGGATACTGTATGCCAATGATTTTGATGACAACTTGGTTTGGAACGATCTAACAGCTAGCGGCAGTGGCTGGGTACGCGGGATAATTGACTACAATCCCAGTAATCCACATAATACAAACATCGACGGATTAATGGATCCAAAATACGCTAAATTAGCACCATACACTCAAACACCAGGTATCTACCGTTGCCCGGGAGACAAAAGCACAGTTAAAAGTGGAGGGAGAATATCACCTAGAGTCCGAAGCGTATCACTTAGCCAAGCGATGAATTCTAGAAATGACTGGTTAAGTTTTCTAACTAAAAGAAAATATCATGTATTTAGAAAATTATCGGACATTAACGTCATGGGACATTCAAACGCATACAACTTTATAACTGAACATCCAGATAGTATAAACTTTGGTGATCTTGCTGTAGCAATGAATGATAATATTGATCCAAATAAAATTCATATTATCGATTATCCTGCAAGCAACCATAATGGGGCCGGCACAATTTCATTTGCTGATGGTCACGTAGAAACACGCAAGTGGATCGATGCTCGCACCACTCCGCCTGTCAGTAACAAATCCATACCTCTTGTTATCCCCTCTCCTAACAATATGGATATGATTTTCCTCTCTAGCAAAGCATCAGTAAGCCATCACTAAACACTCAAATTACACATGTGTAATTGAATGTTTTCTGAGCTCTTAAATTAAACAAAATCTCATTATTAAAAATGAGTGCGGGCTTCCATCATTTCAAGTCAATCAGTATAATTTAATTATATGAACCTTACTGGACATAACGCAGTTGTTGTCGGAGGCGGCACTGGCATGGGAGAAGCTATCGCGCTAGAACTAGCAAATGAAGGCGCTAAGGTAATAGTAGCTGGCCGCAGACAACAAAAACTCGATGATGTTGCCTCTAGAGGAGGAGAAAACATATCAACTCATTATGTAGACGTATCAGATCGGAATAGCGTTGAATCGTTGTTCGATTGGACAAGCAAACAATTCGACCAATTAAATTTACTGGTAAATTGCGCTGGAACAAATGTACCAAAAAGATCAATGAGTGAACTTGCACCGGCTGATTGGGACAAATTAATGGCAATCAATGCTACAGGTGCTTACAACTGTATGCATTACGGTCTAAAGCTTATGCGACCACACAAAAGTGGGTTAGTGATAAATATATCATCTACATCAGGCAAACGTGCTGCGCCACTTGGCGGAGTCGCGTATAATGCTAGTAAATTTGCAATGGCCGCCTTAGGGACAAGCGCAACGGAAGATGAGCGTGAAAATGGGATTCGAGTAACAACAATATTCCCTGGCGAAGTAGATACGCCAATATTAGATGACAGACCAGTCCCTCCTTCAGCAGAGCATAGATCAAAAATCCTTAAACCGATTGATATAGCAAATATAACAATAGCAATCGCAAAACTGCCCACAATAGCCCACGTCCCTGAACTAGTAATAAAACCTATTGGGCAATCGTTTGTTTAATCACCAAATTCCCCTGAACTTCCAAACCTCTCTCTCGCTGCCATACCAAAATCTTTACCTGCCTGATCAACAGCGCTAAGCAACTCGTCTATAGATTGTCCGGAAAAATTTCTAGCTGATTTAATAACAGTATTACACTCGTTTTTATCCATAAAAACAGCAGCGTTCAGTAATCCTTTTTCCTCACCTACAGGAACTGCTAAGAAACCATGCTTATCAGCGTGAATAAGTTGCCCAGGAGATATTGATTGACCAAATATTTCAATATCACACCCCCAATCAATTGGAACTACATGAGCATGACCAACACAAAGACGCTTAGCGAGCGCTTTGAAACCCGCATTAGTCATTTCATCAATATCCCGTATCGCTCCATCAGTTATTGTTCCAATACAACCAAGTGCTTTATGAATATTAGCATTCACCTCGCCCCAAAAAGACCCAACAGTTGCTGGTTTATCAATATCCTGAATAACGACTATTTTTGGACCAGGTAAATTAGCCACATAGCCTCTATATTCTGACCATCTATTTGCAGCATCTTTTTTGTAATCAGAATTACTTGGTTCAATTTTCACTGTAACAGCCCACCCTACCATAGGTCCCATTTGGGGCATAAAATCCGTTGTCACTTCATGATTTATTCCGGCACTAGCTGGATCACTTTTTGTAATTTGCTCCCAACCATTGTAAATGGTAGGTGTATTCCATCGTTTCAACTGTAACAGCTCCTCATGAGGAAGTCTTTGTGTAAATTGCTTTTGTGACATCATTAAATAGAGTTCAATAACCAAGGCGTCGCGAACAATCTAACTCAGTCATCAACATCAACCAATGAAAACCCTAGATCAAAGCTTTGATGAACCAGCAATGAATCTTGCATGCGATGAAATACTGCTCAATGAAGTCGATTCAGACACTAGAGAGGCAACATTACGATTCTGGGAGCCTCAATTACCTTTTGTCGTTATAGGCTACGGTAACAATATTAATCGAGAATGCCTCATCGAATCCTGCAAACAAAATAAAATTCAGATATTCCGAAGATTCAGTGGAGGGGGAGCCGTATTACAGGCATCTGGCTGCCTAAATTATTCACTAATACTACCAATAAGTACTAAGGAGGGAACAAACAATATTAGCTCAACTAATTGTCACATTATGAAAACTCATCAAGGAGCATTTACCGAAGCTCTCAGTCATAAAGTCACAATAGAAGGACATACCGATCTAGCTTTAAATGGATTAAAGTTCTCTGGAAACGCACAAAAGAGAACCAAGAACGCACTAGTATTCCATGGCACTTTCTTGCTAAATTTTGACCTTGAATTACTTGATAAATCGCTTCGAATGCCATCAGTGCAACCATTATATCGGGAAGGCAGGTCACATGATAAATTTTGCACAAACATACCACTCACTGTTGATTCTGTTAAGAATCTAATCAAAACTGCTTGGCAGGCTAACGAAACGGCAAAGCCAGTAGATGGAGAAAAGATATCTCAATTAACAAATGCGAAATATAGCCAGAAAGAGTGGATTTACAGACAAACGAAAATCAATCATGAGAGCGAATGACTTGAAATCATTTTATTCGTTCCTTTAAATCAGCAAGTGCCAAGCGTTATTGCCATTACAAACCAAAAAGGAGGCGTCGGAAAAACGACGACAGCTGTCAATATGTCCGCTTGCCTTGGCGCCATCGGTATCAAAGTGCTATTGATTGATATGGATGCACAGGCTAATTGCACAAGCGGACTCGGATTCGAAAAAAAACCTAATGCCAGTCTCTACCCTGTTTTACTTGGAGAATGCAAACTAACAGATCAAATTCTTACCACTGAAGTTGAAAACCTATCGCTGATTCCAAGTGAATTCGATCTTTGCGCTGCTGAAGTTGAATTAGCTCGATTATCATTTGAAACAACCAAGGGAAAATCACGCAAAAATACTGAACATCATTTAACATGGCTTAAGGAGGCATTAAGACCAATAAGCCAAGGCGAACAATTCGATGTCGTACTAATTGACTGCCCACCTTCACTTGGAAAACTTACATTAAGCGTTTTGATTGCGTCCGACATGCTACTCATACCGCTTCAGTGTGAGTATTATCCATTGGAAGGAATAAGTTCCATTACGGACTTAATGAACCAACTCAAGACATCCGGCATCAACAAAAAACTAGAATTAATTGGTGTTCTAATGACTATGTTTGACAGCCGAACAAATCTCTCTCGCATGGTAGTAAGAGAAGTTCGAGAACATTTTAAAAACAAAGTATTTAACACCATCATACCTCGTGCCACCCGAATAGCTGAAGCCCCTAGCCACGGAAAGCCAATTATTGAATATGACCCGTATAGCGCAGGATCTGCCGCCTATGAATCCGCAGCTCAAGAATTAGCCAAACGTTTAGGCATCAGTAAATAAAATATTTTAAATAGAAAAATTAATTAGACACTTATTATTTTCATGCAAAAACAAATACTTAGATTGGCATTTTTCATTAGCGTAATAGCCGCAAATGACATTAACTCACATGCTGAAGACTGGACTCAATACCGAGGACCAAATTTTAACGGATCATCATCAGAAAAATTAACTATCAATGCTTGGCCTAAGACTGAAATAAAGCCAACTTGGAAAACCGAAACTCGACTTGGCTTCTCATCATTTGCTGTTGCTGATTCTCGAGTCTTTACAATAGTTATGGAAAAAATTGATGAAGTTGAACGCGAAGTGTGCCTTGCACTTAATCATAACACAGGAGAGAAGCTATGGAGCCGGACTCTCAACATCGCAAAATACGATGGCGGTGGTAATAGCGGGGCCAAGAATAATAAGGGAGGAGACGGCCCACGAACCACTCCTTCAAGCGATGGAAAACTTGTTTTCATTCTTGATGGCAGACTAACACTACACTGCTTAAATGCAAAAAATGGAAATAAAAAATGGGACGTCGATTTAGTAAAAAAACACAAAGCAAAAAAGATAAGATGGCAAAATTCAGCAACCCCAATAATTGACGGAGATTTGATTTTCGTTTGTGCTGGAGGTGAAAAACAATCACTATTAGCTATCAATAAAAAGACTGGCAAAACCATATGGAGTAGCGAAAGCGACCTAATGACCCATGCAAGTCCAACTGTCACAGATATACACAGCAAGAGACAGGTTATATTCTTAACTCAAGACGGACTGGTTTCTTGCGATACTAAAAGTGGAAAAGTTCTTTGGCGTGCTAAACATCCGTTTAAAATCTCCACCGCTGCATCCCCAATTGTTGAGAACAATATTGTTTATTGCTCTGCAGGATACGGAGTAGGAGCCGCTGCATTTGAGATCAATTATACATCCGGCCAATATTCAGCTAATCAACTTTGGCGAAAACCTAACAAGCTAATGAATCACTGGAGCACGCCTGTTTGCATTGATGGACACCTATATGGAATGTTCCAGTTCAAAGAATATGGAGACGGACCTCTTAAATGTGTAAATTTGAAAAATGGAGAAATCAAATGGTCTAAGTCCGGTTTCGGTCCTGGCGGAGTAATCCTCGTAGACGGCAAACTGATTGCGACAAGCGATGCTGGGGAAATAGTCATTATCGAGGCTGGTTCAAACGTCTACAGTGAAATTGGGCGGTTCAAAGCAATTGAAGGTAAATGCTGGACACACGGGGCCTTTAGCAATGGACAATTTTATATACGGAGCACTAAAGAAGGTGCCAGGTTCGATTTAGCATCTATCTTCAACGGTAAGTAATTATAATAATGAAAAAAATAATTATCCTATTGTTCATATTAAATCTTACAGCATTCACTGCTGATACCAAAAAGCCTTCCACTCAAACTGAAAAGTTCAGCTATGCTGTAGGAATGCAAATTGGCGATGACTTTAGATCTAAAGAAATGGAATTAGATTTTGGAATGTTTATGGAAGGAGTAAAAGCATCATATCAATCTAAGAACACATTAATCACTGAAAATGATGCAAAGACCATACTAGATGAAGTTTGGAAGAAATTCCAAGATAAGGCTAAAGCCAAACGCATGGTCTTGATTAATAAAACCAAAAAAGAAGGAGCAGATTTTTTAGCAAAAAACAATCAGAAAGCTGGCGTCAAAACGACTCCAACTGGGCTTCAATATCGCATTATTAAAAACGGCAAAGGTACTCAACCTACAAGAAAGGATACCGTTGAAGTTCATTACCGAGGATGGACAACTAATGGCAAAGAGTTCGATAGCTCTTACTCTCGAAAAAAACCAAGCAATTTCGTTCTTAATAGAGTGATTAAAGGATGGACTGAAGCCCTTACTAAAATGAATCCTGGGGCTAAATGGGAAATTGTCGTTCCTCAGCATTTAGCATATGGCCCTCGCGGCAAAGGGGCGCAAATCCCACCCTACTCTACTCTTCGTTTCGAGATAGAACTAATTTCAATCAAAAAACCATTACAAGCCAATAGCAAGATCGAACCGACTAAAAGCAACATTGTCAGGGTTCCTTCAAGCGAGGAAATTAAAAAAGGAGCCGAGCCTGAAATTCTCAATAAAGAACAAATTGAGAATTTGAAAAAGAATAAATAAAAAGTCCTATTAATATAACAGCCGAATTAAACATCACGGACTTGAACCATATTGACCTCTCCAAACAATAAATTTGGCACAACAATTAACTGGTCACCTTTTTCCGCATAACCCGCAGACTGCAGATGATAAATAGAATCACTAATAGTTGATTCCTGACTATCCTTAAACTCAACTAGGAATGCTTTAACACCCCAAAGTATTCGCGTCTTACTGAGTATATGCTCATTTTCAGTAAAAACAAATATAGGGCAACCATGTGGTCTCAATGCAGACAAAGTTTGAACATGAAGCCCAGTAGAAGAAAACACAACAATCCCAACCCCCCCGAGCTCTCTCGCAAGAACAACGGCAGATTTCATTAATTTTTCGCGAGTAGTAACTAATGGTAACAATTCATTAAAACCGCTATGCCCAGAATATCTTTCGACATTTTGCGTGATTTTATTCAAAACATTAACACACTCGACAGGATATTTACCTACACTGGTTTCGCCAGAAAGCATGACACAATCGACACGTTCAAACACTGAATTAGATACATCTGTAATTTCTGCTCGAGTAGGCATTGGGGACTCGATCATAGACTCCAATAAATGGGTAGCCATTATAACCGGTTTACCTGAAACTAAAGCAGCATTCACTGCTTGCATTTGAATTATCGGCAACTCCTCATAAGGCACTTCTATTCCAAGGTCGCCTCTAGCAATCATCAAAGCATCAGACACATCCAGAATCTCTTGCAAGTTTTCAATTCCACTTTGATCTTCAATCTTTGCAACGACTCTTGCACTAGACTTATTATCTAATAAAAATTGCTTCAACTCATTAATATCCCCAGCTTCCCTCACAAAAGATAATGCAAAAAAGTCGACATTAGAAATGATACCAACTTTAGTATCTGATATATCTTTTTCCGTCATAGCAGGAAGATTAATCTTCTTTCCTGGTATATTAATATGACGCCTACTCCCCATTCTCCCGGGAATAATAACACGGCAACGAAGTCGATCTATACGCACTTCGGCAACCTCAAAACGCATTAACCCACTATCAACCAAGAGAACATCACCTATTACCACCTCATCAATTAATGACGGGTAATTAATATCTATAGCAGGTGTATCACCATCAGGTATAGCTTCATCGGATTGAGTAAGGTCTATGAACTGGCCTTCATCTAATTGAATATCCTTACTAAGAAAGCCCGTTCTTATTTCAGGCCCCTTAATATCCATTAATATCGATACTTCCTTATCCTCTTTAAGCGAAGCAGCTCGAATAGCTTCAACAGCTTCACATGTCCAATCATGCGAAGCGTGCGCCATATTAATGCGACATATATCAACGCCGGCTCGCAGTAGCCCTCTTAGCACATCAACATCGATCGTCGATGGGCCAATAGTGAAAATTACCTTTGTAAAGCGAAATGGCGATGCAAATTCCACACTTTAAAATTATTTAATTGGTTTAATGTGCACATTGCGAAACGAAACTGCATCTCCATGGCCAGCAAAACCGAAATACCCCGTTTTACGCAAACGACCCTTGAATTTACCAATGTCATACATGGGCTTTTCAACTTTTGACAAATCTGTATTCAGAATGCGTGTCCCGTTCATTTCCACCTTTATTGTAGAACCAATAACAATAACTTCCNGAAAATTCCAATCGCCAACATTTCGCTGATAACCTCNAACGGCAGCNGCCATTCCATAAGCAGAACCATGATACTGAGTTGGGTGTANCTTTGAATATTTCTTTGCGGTATCATCAAGTACTTGCAACTCGCACATACCAACGTAAGCAGTATCACCACTTCCAGGGTAACGAATAGCTAAGCCGTTATTCCCTCCAGGAGGCAGTTTATACTCAAACCTCACCGAAAAATCAGATAACTCTTCGTCTACATAAATCGTCCCTCCACTGCCCTTTTTGCACTGAATGGTTCCATTGTTAACTACATAATTATCAACTGGCCCAGCCCATCCTTTTAAATCACTTCCATTAAAAACCTTCTTGAATCCATCTCTACCCTTTGACTCAAGAAGCCTATTGCCCTCAGCGGCCTCAATTTCACGAATGAAAATATTACGCCAACGAATCTCACCCCCATGTGTTTGCAATTGAATAGGGCCTGATTGCGGGACCGGCCCCTTTCTATTGAAAAAGTTTTCCAACCGAGCATGATCGACTACCAGTTTCCCATTCAACCATATTGTCACACGCTCACCAACCATTATGATTCTAAACTTATTCCATTCACCAAAAGGTCTATCCGCTAACACAACAGGGTCCTTACCGGCAGCCCCTTTACTGTTATTCCACAAGCCACCTGACCCTTTGTCTGCTCCTATGTTCCACTTACCACCTTCCTTGGTATAATCCCAAATTTGAACCTGAGGAATGCCTCGCAGATAAATGCCGCTATCCGCTTTTGCAACAGTTTTATATTCAAGTAGCAATTCAAAATCGGCATAGTTCTTTTTTGTGCTTAAATAAAGCCCCTTGCCATCGTTAACAAGCTCATCTCCATCGATCGACCAATGCTTTGAAATATCTTCTAAACTACTAGTTTCTTTATCGAGCAGAGCCTCAGGTGATAAAGCCATCCATTTAGCAGGATCCTCTGTCCCTAATCCCCACCAACCGGATAAATCCTGCTCGTTAAAAAGCGATTTGAATCCTTTAGGGGGATCACCAGCGGTTACCGATGAATTAATGCCAATGAATAAAAAAACAGCTACTACTAAATATACGGCACGATGAAACAAGTTTAATACTTTCATTTGGAATATAATACTAAGAGGAGATATTTTTAACCAGCAATGGACGTCCCACCAGCTAAAACTGTATACATCTTCAGAAAAGTAATGATATTTATTTTGTTTTCTGATCAATAATCTTACCATTAGAGGCTATGGTTACTTCTTTCAAACCAGCAGGCAATGAAGTAGTTGTAACTTCTCCACCAGCCCATCTAACCTCAATTGCTACAGGAGATTCTGGTAAAGCAAAAACCTTTACCAAACCCTCCTGTGAACCATAACCACTGCCGAGCTGCCACTCTCTCCATGTTCCCTTCACAAAAGAAGGAGACTGTCCAAAAAGCAAACGAGCTGCTGACCCTATTGCATCGGGATTTCCCTTAGCGCCTGATAATCTTATTCTTAAACCTGGCTTGGCTTTATTATTACGAAATAGCCGTGCTCGACCTCCATTCTGCGCAACAACAAGATCAAGCTTACCATCGCTATCATAATCTGCCAAAGCACTACCCCTTTGATCGCCGTAAATAGTAATCCCAGATTCATCCCCGCTGACAGGAGTAAAATTAGCGTTTCCTAAACCTCGCAGCCACAGACCACGACCAGCATCATTTCGATCATCGCTTGTTGGAAATGCAGAAAAATTCTGTGCAAGAAATAAATCATCAAAACCATCCCCGTCGAGATCACCAACTGAAACCCCAAATGCTGGGGACAACTGAGCCTCAGGGTGTAATGGCCTAGCTTCAAATCGCTCATTTTGATTAAGAAAAACCATTGACTGCAACACTACGGCAGTCAACGAAATAGGCGATGCTACATGATAATCAGAAAGCTTAATGACACCAGCAGACGCAAATTCTCGATACGATTTGAAAACTCCTCGCAACCCTGGATACCCCTTAAACAGTTGATTCAAATTCCTTGTCGGAAGGTATCCAGAAACAGCCTCGTCCCAAACTCCCAAAATAAGCGAGGTTGGATTGCTGGATTCAGAAAAATGATAATACAAACGAGGCGGATTAATAACATTGGGCTTAAGCGAAGAATTTAACCCCCAATTAGTTGCAACTATATCTATCTTACCATTACCATCAAAATCTCCAGTAGCAATCCCCTGCCAAAGCCCAGTAAGACCAGCTAAGCCAAGGGCATCTGTAATCTCAATAAATTTCCCCTCCTGATTTTTAAAAACACGAACAGGCCCCCATTCTGTAGCAAGAATTAACTCAGGGTATCCATCTGTATCAAGATCACTAAAAACAGCGCCATTAACAACTCCGTGAGAAGCACTTAGTACTCCTGAAGAAAGACTTAGCCCATCATCGTTATTAATAAATAATGCTGAAACCGAGGCCTGAGGATAATGTCCAGTAACGGTTCTTCCACCAACAAACACATCCAAGTCCCCATCCCCATCAATGTCAGAAACAGCAATTGGACCGGGCATTGTATCACCTAATAATTTACCACTCACCCCAATCCCCACACTCTTGCGAAAAGAGCGCATCTGAGCATTCAATTGAGGAGATTCATAATTACTTATTGCAGCTAACCATTGGCGAACCCCCGCACCATTAACCCATCCACTTACACTCACCACATCACCGGGAACTTTCAAACCAGACACACTAGTGATTTGACCAAATCTACCATCTCCAAGATTCTGATAGATAGCAATTGACGAACCTGAAGATGCACCAATTAATAAATCCTCATCACCATCATAATCATAATCAAACCATCCAAGACCAGGCCCAGATCGATCCAGACTACGAATCAATAACGGTTGCAACAATGTATCATCATAAAGATTTTCAGAATGACTATAATTCAATAGGCGGCTCGCATCCTCGAAAAATGGTGAATCTTCAATATCTGATAGTTTATTTTCAGGAGAAAACCCACTGACAGGTTCGATAACTTCATAAAGACAATTTGGTTCAGGGTTGTTAATGAATGAAAACTGACCGCTTGGCCATACAACCTCAATAGATCTATTTGCCTGCCCTTCACCAATTGCAAATGTTCGAACTGCCTGATCATCAGACAAATAACGACCTCCAGCTATAACCTCCCGTGTCTGTCGCATATTACCAACAACAACAGTAATCCGGGCCCCAACCCCTGAAGTGTTCGGGGCAACCCCTTTTAGTCGAACAGCCACTCGTGGTGATATTACGTTATTTCGATAAATCAAAGCTGGCTGATTTAGGCAATTGACCACTAAATCCATGTCTCCATCATTATCAAGATCTCCAGTCGCAATACCATGGGACATCTGAAATGAATCAAAACCCCACTCTCTACTCATATCCTTAAACTGAAAATTTCCCAAATTACGGTAAGCAATATTTGAGGTTTCAAATGGCGGAAACATAAGCGGCCCAGCCTGCTCTCTCTTAACCTTCGACAGTCTCGAATACTTGGCAATAGAATCGCGATCATTGAAATCATGGATATGACCATTTATAACAAGCAAATCTTCGTAACCATCGAGGTCCATATCCATAAACACTGGTTGCCAAGACCAATCAGTAGCTTCAACTCCAGAATAACGACCAACTTCAGCAAAAGTTCCATCACCTCGATTCCAAAACATAGTATTTCGCGCTACTTGAAGTCGACGGACAGACTTAGGATTCGCCCCCTCAGGAGTATTGGAGCTCATTTTAAACAATCTAGTTACAGGATTTCTACTAAGCCTCTCAGTCACAAAAAAATCCAATTCTCCATCCATATCAATATCAGCAAAATCAACACCCATTGAAGCATAAGAAACAGACCTAATAGACATAGGCCCTGCTTCACGAAAAACTCCTTCACCATTATTAAACCAAAGGCGATCTGGAGTTTGAAAATCATTACAAACATAAATATCAGGATAACCATCTGAATTAATATCTCTAATTTGAGCGCATAAACCAAAGTCCATAGGCTCGGCAATTCGATTTCCACCATAATCCAAAAACTTATTTTCCCTCCAATGAATTTTCCTAAATAAACCTTTCCCATCATTTTGATACAAAGCGTCAGCCTCACCCAACTCAACTATTCTTCCGTCAATAGACTTCAAACGGTTCGCATGCAAACCAGTCACAACTGATCTTCCCCCCAATTTGCGAACAGCATAACTCCCTTCATCTCTCAACAATGCAAGCTCTCCAAAATTAGCAACATACAAATCAAGATCGTTATCACCGTCTATATCTCCTAACGCTAACGTAGTGCCTGATGCCTTTGAGTTTATCCCTGATTTATTGGTGATATCAGTAAAATAACCCTTGCCATCATTAACTAAACACCGAGCCCCTTTTCGGAATGTGGTTAAAAGTAAATCAAGATCGTTATCCCCATCTATATCTACAAAGACAGCCCCCTTGGTTAAGTAGTTGGAACATGAAACGCCATTCTCCTTTGTAGCTAAACTAAAACGCCACCCTCCTTGATTAAGATATAATTCATTCGATCCTTCTAGACGGCAAAAGAAAATGTCACACAACCCGTCCCCATTAACATCACCTAATGCAACCCCAGATCCATTCATAAGGTTAGATCGCTTTACTAATGCCGCCTTTGAAACTTGATTAGTAAAACGAACTCCCAATTGAATTATAGGCATCGAGGTAAACCCCGGCCGACCTTTAGAAGGTACGGAAAGTTTTAGCTTTCTATACCCAGGGTTCTCCTCCCAATCCAACCCCATGCACAAACATGTCAACCCTGCAAAGAAGATAATCAGAAGAAAGATTTTTGATTGTTTATAATGAAATAAATACACCTCTAGAATTTTTACTGCAGACTCAATTAAAACAAAGAAGCTCTTCCTATCTTAACATTATTTATTTTTTTTATTATAACTATTCGTAAAACTAAGCCTAATAAACCTAATAGGAACTTGCGAAACCAACATTCCACAAAACATCATCAAGCAACCAATTAGTTCTCGTTGTGTCAATTGCTCGTTTAAAATCAACCACCCAGCAATAACACCAACAACAGCTTCCATTGCAAATATAATTGAAGCGTGCGTGGGGTCTGCTTTTCTCTGTCCAATTATTTGAAGAGTAAAAGCTATAGCAATTGACATTACACCAAGATATAGAGCTGGAATAAATGCGCCCTTAAATGCAGCTATATCAATTGGCTCCTTGAACACAGCGATCAACCAGCTCAACAAGGCGCAAACAAAGACTTGACCGATTGCTAAGTGTAAAGATGAAACACGGTTTGTGAATCTGTCTATAACCAGCACATGCCCTGCCCAACAAAAAGCACCAAAAAATACAAGCAAATCACCGTCACCTATTGACCATTTAGCACCTGTTTGCTTAAAACTTAGAAACCATAAACCAACAGTAGCAAGCACAACTCCACTCCAAGTCTGAAAACTTGCACGTCTTCCAACAACTAAACCGAATAGAGGCACAATCACAACGTATAATCCAGTTATAAAACCGGCCTTACCTGCTCCTGTTTGCTCATTAGTAATTCCCGCTTGCTGCAATAAAGAACCTAGAAAAAGAAAAACACCAGCGCTTAAACTAGACTTAATCCATTCCTTTGAACGAAAACCATCAAGAAAACGACTTCTATGATAAATAATTAGGATCGCAAATAAGCAAAATGCACCAATCGAATATCGGGCACCATTAAACATGTTCGGCCCAAGATATTGCGCTCCTTTTTCTTGAGCTACAAAACCAAACCCCCATATAGTACTAGTCAAAAGCAGAAGTAAGTTACTATTAAGCTTTTCCTTGTTCATTTTGGTTATTGGATTTCAGGCCGAACATCACTATGTGATGTAGAACCTCTTAAAAACTGATTTAAATCATTGATGAAAACTCGCAGCAAAACAATACCTATCAATTCATACATTATGCCTATCTTAAAAACTGAAAGCAGATATCATTGTATCAAAATTTTTTAAAATTACATATAGAATAGCGCTAAAAAAATGAAAACAAACAATCTTTCTAATAGTAAAAGGATATCTGAAGCGGTGAAAATAAAACTAGAACTAAATAAGCTAAATTTGTTGCCATCCATTTTAACAATCAGGAGACTTGCCGACTAAGCTTGAGTTGTTTTAACTGACTTCTATGCACACATTCCCGACAATGTTTCGCAGATTGGCATATGCCATCATTTTCCTTCTTGCCAATTCTTTCGCTCCCTTTGTGAGTTTGTGCCACTCTGTCGACTGGCCTCAATGGAGAGGCCCAACACGTGACGGTATACTACCAGATAAAGGCATAGTACTGAACACACTTCCAGAACAACCAAAAGTTCTTTGGAAAATCAAATCAGGCGAAGGCCTTGCATCCCCTGTTGTTACAAATGGATCCGTGTTTCTTTTTGAAAATCGAAACAAAAATGAAACAATGGTATCGATATCTGCAGTTGATGGCTCAGAAAAATGGGCTACAGAACTTTCCCCAGTTTTTGAAGATGGACAAGGACCACGTGGTCCGAGATGTACTCCTGTTGTTATTGATAAACAAGTATTCGCCCAATGTAGCCGTGGCACCCTTCATTGCTTAGACTTTGAATCCGGAAAAATCCAATGGGAAATAGATTACGCAACACTTGGGATGGAATTCATAGGCGAAAAAGGCCGTATACCAGGAGCTCGGCGACATGGGTTTACTAATGCTCCACTAGTCATAGGCGATATGGTGTACACTCTAGTCGGCGGCAAAAAAAACAGCATCGTCTGCTTTAGTCGTAAAACCGGCAAACTAATCTGGCATGCTCTAGATTACGAACCTGGATACGCCCCTCCAATACCAGCAACTCTTGCAGGGAAACAACAATTTATCTGCTTTTTTGTAAATGGAGTTACAGGCGTAGACGTTCGCAATGGTGATGAACTTTGGAACATTCCTATGAAGACTGATTATGGCCGCCATGTTGCCGCTCCACTTGCTCACAATAATATAGTGATTGCAGGATCACACCAAGTCGGTTTGCAAGGGATTCGAGTCACAAAAGGCAACGAAAAACTTCGCGCCGAAGTAATTTGGAAGAACATTGAAGCACAACCAAATATTAGCCATGGGGTCTTAGTAAATGAACATTATTACGGACTAGGGGACCCAGCAAAGCTAGTATGCGTTAACATCACTTCTGGTAAAACAGTTTGGAGTAATGAAAGCTTGTCATTTCCGGATCCTAAACGAGCAATGGCAGCCTTTATTGTAATGAAAAACAATATTCTATCACTAACAAGCGGGGGCGAACTATGCTTGTTTTCAGCATCTCAAACAGAATTTAAAGAACTCGGCCGCACACAGATCTGTGGAATTAATTGGTGCATGCCAGCCTATGTCGATGGGAAGATTTATGTAAGAGATGGAATCAGAAAGAAAGGAGGCAATCTGATTTGCGCAGATCTGACTAAGCCACATTAACTGCCGGGTTTAATAGCCGGAATCCCATTAAGATCCTCTGGCAAGTTATCAGGCGAAAAAGTTTCAACTGTCATTGGCAATAAAGATTCCATTGGCACACCTATATTCGCGTTTCCATTAGAACGATCAACGACTACACCGACCGCGCATACCTCGGCATGATGGCTATTGGCTATAGCAACTGCCTCAGAAACTCTCCCCCCCTTGGTTACAACATCTTCCACAATAACGATTCTTTCATTAGGAGAAATTTTAAAGCCACGCCGCAGAACCAGAACATCATTCTCCTTTTCCGCAAAAATAAATCGCACCCCTAATTGCCGAGCCACTTCCTGACCAATTACAAGCCCACCCATCGCAGGCGCTAAGACAGTAACTGGTGAATAATTACGCAGCTTTCCTGCTAAAGCTTTACCTAAAAGCTCAACACTGGGCATATCCTGCAACGCTAATGCACATTGAAAAAACTGCCGACTACGCAATCCACTTCGTAAAATGAAATGACCTTCAAGCAGGGCTCCAGAATCTCTAAAAATTTGAAGAATTTCTTCCTTCGTCACGGGCCCCATTGAAGCAGCGAAATACAAAAAGTGAAAGTTAAGAAAAAATCTTAAGTCTAATACGCCTCATCATAGATGTTTTCCATCTCGGTTTCTCCTGCAAATCGAGGGTTAAAACCAGCTGTCCACTGTCCTGCCGCTTCTTTAGCCATCAAGGGTAACATTAATTTATCATCTATAATATCACGTAATCGAATCGGCATCCCCGCCTGCTGAAGTAATCCCAATAAATATGAAGCCAAATTCTCACCCTGATTATCAAATTCATTACTACTTTCAATTTGTGCAGCCTTCATCAATTCTCCATATATTTCTGAACACTCTTCCATTTTTGAATTAAAACGAACAACAAAAGGAAGCGTCATTCCAACTGCTTGACCATGGATAATACTGTAATGCGCAGTTAGGGGATTGGCCAACGAATGAGCTGCACCAAGCATACTCGCCTCAATCGCACATCCTGCCATTGCAGCACCGAGGAGCATACTACCACGAGCACTTAAATTATCTGGGGAGTTAATTACTCTAGAAAAATTATGGATAAGCAGCTTAAACGATTCCTTAGAGAATAACGCTGATAATTTATTTCTCTTATTAGTTACAGCTGTTTCAACAGCATGAGCAATAGCATCTATCCCAGTACACATCGTAACATTCTTTGGCTGTGAGAGTGTTAATCTAGGATCCAGAATAGCGATTTTTGCAGCTGCCTTAGAGTCGCCACATGCCATCTTCTGGTGAGTTTTTGCATCAGAAATAAGAGCAAAGGATTGGCATTCACTTCCGGTACCAGCTGTCGTAGGAATAACAATAAGGGGCAACATATCTTTTGCTGCTTTATTCACACCCCAGTAATCATGCATGCTACCGCCATTTGTTAAGAGGAAGTTAGCTCCTTTAGCGGTGTCCATGGAACTCCCACCACCAAGACCTATAAATGAATCTACCTTGGATTGGGCAGCTATATGCTTAGCTTTTTCAACACAATCGGTAGTAGGATTCTCAATAACCTGATCAAATAAAGTAACCTTAATCCCGGCTTTTATTAACGATTCACGAACAACTTCTACATGCCCAGCTTTAACCAATCCAATATCGGTAACCAATAAAACATGTGTTAAACCCAATTCTTTAGCTAATTCGCCTGAAGCCAACGATGTGTCATCACCAAAAACTAATCTTGTACGCTTGATATTATCGAATACGGATAATGCTCTAGCATGTTCTGGTAATATATCCTTTGACATTAGCT
>NYWG01000019.1 GCA_002684915.1 Verrucomicrobiales bacterium | reverse complement strand
TGACGGACACGTCTACGCCACAATTATTCCAGACCTTTGGAAGTTGAGCGATACGGATGGTGATGGGGTTGCAGACCGCAGAGAGAGCATTGCTCACGGCTTCGCTCCCCACATTGGATACGGGAATCACGACCTCCACAGCATCGTCCAAGGCTATGACGGCAAACTCTATTGGAGCATGGGAGATCGTGGTTTGGATGTCCTGACAAAAAAAGGGAAGCGAGTTAGCAACCCGCATTCCGGCTGCATCTTGCGTTGCAACCCAGACGGAAGCGAGTTCGAGATTTTTGCCAATGGCCTTCGTAACTGCCAGTACTTCGATTTTGACAATTATGGCAATATCTTTGCCGTAGATCATGATGCTGATTTCCCAGGAGAGCGAGAGCGTCTCGTATATCTACCTGAAGGTTCGGATTCTGGATGGCGCATGTATTATCAATATCGGAACACCACTCTTGTTCGAGCTGCACGGGATGATCTTTATAATCCGTGGCTAAGAGAAAAGATGTGGCTTCCTTTTCACGAGGAGCAGCCTTCTCACCTTCTGCCTACAATTGAGAACAGCTGGAATGCGCCTGCGGCATTTTCATTTCAGCCTGGCACTGCTCTAGACGGAGCATACAGGGATCATTTCCTTCTGGGTGGAATGGGTAATATTCGTGCTTTTAGGATGATCGCTGACGGGGCTGGTTTCAAAAGACAGGGAGAGCATATCCTTATACAAGGACTCGGAGTGCAGGTATTAACGTCGGCTTTTGGACCTGATGGACGGCTCTATTTCACCCTCTGGAGGCCAAGCCGTGGGATGAGTCAACTGTGGACCCTGCAGGCAAAAACCAATTCGCAGAAGATGATCCAGGTTAAGGAGATCTTGGCTAAAGACCAAAAAACCCAATCCCTTGATGAACTTCTTGCCCTTCTTGGACACGCAGATCGCCGAATTCGCCAGCAAGCGCAGTTTGCACTTGTCGCCCGAGGTGAGAGTAAGGCCCTGCGTGCCTTGGCAACGAATCGTAAAGCCGAGCTCCTCCCTCGGCTACATAGCTTGTGGGGGCTAGGCCAGTTAAAGCACAAGGACTCGGACTTACTTACAACCCTGTGCGACGACGACAGTGATGAATTGCGTGCTCAAGCCGCTCGCTGGGCAGGCGAGCTTGGCTTTGATCCGGACAACCGGATACCTGTCATGCTTCGTGATCCGTCACCGCGCGTGCGACTGATGGCCGGCATTGCCTGTGGCAAGCTCAAGAGCAAGAATGCATTGGGCGCTCTTGAAGAACTGATCGTTTCGGCTGAAAACAAGGAACCTATTTTGCGCCATGCCGGCGTCTCTGGCTTAGTCGGAGTTGCCACACCAAAAGAACTGGAAACCTTCGTCGGGCACCCTTCGGAAGCCATGCGAATTGCTGCCGTCGTCTCCCTAAGGCGACTAAAAGGCTTCAAGGAATTGACGGCCTTTATAAACGATGCTTCACCACAAGTCATGAGCGACGCTGTTCGAGCCATCTACGATGAAGCCGAAGCTCAAACATTTTTGGCGTATCCAAAAATCCTTTCCGCCGTTGCAGGGTCGCTCGACCCGCAACATCCGCCCGCGATTAACGTTCGCGCAATTGCTGCTAATCGTCGACTCGGGACCTCCTCTTCTGCAAAGCGCATTTCCCGTTTTCTCGCGAATCCAAGTCTGAGTCGCGCTCTTCGTATTCAAGCGCTTTACGCTCTCGAATCTTGGCCGCAAGCATCCAAGCTAGATCCCATAGACGGGCGTTACTTCCCCGTTCCAGCAGGTGACATGGACGCGCTCAATGAAGCTATTGGCCCAGAAATTTGGGCTCTGGCAAATGACACTAACGACAAGATTTCGCGACAAGCCATCGCAGTATTACAGAGGATCAATCCGGACAAAGCAAAACTGGATCAAGCGGCTGGCTTAGTATTGGACGAAAAGCAACGGAGCGTTGTGCGAAAGGAATGGCTTCGTCTGTTGCGCAAATGGGACCTCACTTTGTTTACTTCAGTCGGNGCCCAAGCCTTAACCTCANAGTCTCCTGAACTTCGCGTGGTCGCTGCANAAGAATTGACGGAGGCCGAACGTGGGGGCNCTGCNGTAGATAACTACCTGCTTGCAACACTTAAAAATTCTGGNGATACGGTTGAGTTGCAGCGAGCGATCAAAATGATCCCAAGGCTGNCCTCAAGAAAGTATATCATTGAACAACTCGTCAAGGACCTAATCGAAGGGAGAATCGCCCCTGAAATCCAGCTGGAAGTGCTCGAAACAGCCACAACTATCTCGCGTGGCTACCCGGATCTCAAGACGCAGTTGGAGCATTATAATAATTACATTAAAAAACAGGATATCATGACTCGCTATGGCGTAGCCCTAAAGGGAGGTAACGTCGAAAAAGGAAATAGTATATTTTTTGGCCATGCACAGGCCCAATGCTCGAAGTGTCATGCGTTAAAGCAGATCGCCAAGCAGGTTGGACCGAGCTTGGAGGGCATCGCCAAGCGCCATTCGCGTGAATATCTACTCCAGTCCGTCGTCGATCCACAGGCCGAAATCACACTAGGTTACGGGATTGTCACAGTGCAACTTAAGGATGGGCGGACAATTAGCGGCACCTTGATAAACAAGGAAGGAAACAGAACTACCATCAAGCTTCCTGACAACTCATTGGAATATTTTGCCGCCTCCGAAATTAAATCCCAATCGAAGCCAATCGGCACAATGCCCGACCTTAAAACGACTCTTTCCCTGCGACAGGTTCGCGATCTGGTTGCCTACCTAGCTACATTGAATTAAAATTATATTGCGGGTAAGGGAGGGATATCTCGGAGGGGAGGGGCTTTGACAAAATCAAGTTGACGCAGATAGACAGGCTCGAGTTCGGATGCTTCAGTAAAATTTGCTCTTAAAGAGGCTATAATTCCAACGTACTTCGCGGCTGGGTATCGATCATTAGCAGCTGGAAAATTCTTTTCCAAGCTTGGCCCAGTGATAATCGATTCACTATTTAACAGATGCTCAAATTCTCTCCGCTTAACTAAATGCGTGTGTTCTAGAGTCTTGATTCCTTCGTCTTCTAATTCGAACTTAGCTATATAGAATTCACCTCGTGCAGCATCAACTGCAAAAGTAATGTCCCCTCTCTCGCCCATGGCCTGTTGACCAAAAGCTAGAGCTTCCAAACTGTCTATCGACTGCACTTTAACCTCAGCAGCAATTTGCCACCCTTGCGTAATGGCTATGGCCGTCCGAATCCCTGTATATGAGCCCGGGCCCACCCCTACTGCTATACATTCGATATCCTGGCGGCCTGTTTGCGCTTGAGTTAAAGCGGATTCAATTAATCGGATTGCCTCTGTGTTCCGGCCTGCGCTTACAGTCTGCTCAGCTAGAAGGCGACTACCATCGAGAACAGCTGCGCTCCTTTGTTCAGAGGAAAATTCAATCGCTAAAATCTTCATATTTAATTTCTCGCTTTGTCTCACCTATATCACTGAAGACCGCCATCCGTAAGGTAACCCCATCAATAGGCTGAATAGATTCCGGTATCGACTGCCCTGGCTGCCACTTTGTAACTAGCCACCTGTCATACCATTCCACCGCAGTAACACCATGAGGGGACACAAGGAAATGCTCTAAGCCTGCTCCAACAATTTCCGTTTGTGATTCCAGTCGATAAAGATCTATATGTGCCAACGGTAACCGGCCTTCTTCATCATGTTCCTGCAATAAAGAAAATGTCGGTGAACTCACGGCGGCTTCAATTCCCATCCCTGCAGAAAGACCTTTAATTAATTGCGTCTTTCCCGAGCCAAGATCTCCTATAAGTCCAATGACCCACCCAGGAGACACCTCTGCTGCCCACTGGCGACCCAGATCAAAGGTTTCTTCTGGACTATTGGAAATGAACAAAGCCACGTGCTGCAAACTCTTTGATACCGTCCTTTTGTTTAATCTTCAATCCCGACTCTTTAATGACTTTCCCAATACAACTAATTCGAGTCTCTGGAAAGGCCTGACGAAATTCATCTAACATTTTAACAGCCTTCCCCGGGCTTAAAGTAAAACAAAGCTCATAATCCTCCCCATCGGTTAATGCTGCAATCAGTGGAGGCTTAGCGGCATTAGATTCACGGGCAAGTACTCGTGCTTCACGTCGGATCGGTAATGCGGCCTCTAATAGCTCCGCGCCCACATTTGCTTCATCCAGCAAATGGCCAAGGTCTCCTGCAAGCCCATCGCTAAGATCTATCATTGCTGTGGGTAAAAAATTGGCAGCAAGCCATCTCCCCTCCCCCAAGCGCGGTAAAAAGTCGAGGTGATGCCCTGCAATAGAACCTCCCATCTCACCTGTAACCCAGATGCCATCACCTGGCTTTGCTCCTGAGCGAAGCACACATTTATCTCGGTCGACCTCTCCAACTACCGTCACGCTGATTACTAATCTTTCTGGCGTTGAAACCATCTCCCCCCCGACGATGGCAACCTCCTGTAGTTTGGCAAAATTGGTAATCCCTTCATAAATCATATCAACCAATTCTCCCGTGAATCTATCTGGAAGCCCCAGCGATACGGTCGCCCATCGCGGAGTCCCTGCCATGGCGGCGATATCGCTCAATGCTCGGGCAATCGCCTTTCGCCCAACCTTTTTAGGGTCAGCCTCCCTCGTGAAATGTACGCCTTCGACGACTGCGTCTGTCTTATGAAGCTGCCACTTACCAGGNATCCCAGCATCNATNACTGCACAATCGTCACCCGCGCCAACAATAACTGANTCATCGACCGGGAGTTTGGTTTTAATCCTCGCAAGAAGTTCAAGCTCNCTAGGAGCTTTTGCAGAAGCGTTTTTCTTTTCNTTGCTCATCACCAAATTACCCAACTCGCTGCTGACGCCTGCCCGGAGGANAAGAAGATCATAAAGACGTTGGAAGCATTAAAAATTGAATGTGCAATTATGGGCGCTAGTAAGTTATCCGTAAATTCATAAAGCACAATAAGTCCCAATGCCACCACAGTGAGTGATGCAAACGTAACCAAGTTTACATGAAAAAGAGCAAAAAGAATTGCCGTTCCAAGGGCTGCGAAGCGAGGATACCCGATTTGCTTGATTGCTGGATATAGGATGCCTCGAAATAATACCTCTTCTACAATGGGAGCCACAATAACAGCCATACACACAAAAAACACCAACACGGTATAACGTTTTTTTTCAACTAAATCTGCAATCAAAAGGACTAGCTTTTGAGGATTCGCTTTCGTTGTTATTTCCTCTCCCGAAAGTTGCCCATCATTATTCTTATCAAGGGAAGCCAAATTTGCCGCAGCATTTTGAAGTTCTTCCCTAGAGATAATCATGTCTTTATCCGTGTCTAAAACGATTATACTCGATGCATCACCAAAAATATTCGTTTTAGCCATAATTTCTTCTCTAGATAATTGTCCGTCTTTATTTACGTCTAAAGAAATTAGTGCCTTATCAGCGTTTCTCCATTCTTCTAAAGTAATCACTCCATTATTATCTTCATCCAAACTAGCAAGTCCTGAATCTTCTCCAAGAGACTCAATTATCTTGGCGCTAACAAAAGCCAGTACCATGGCTGCTAAAACCAAGACAAACCCGACGATCAAACCTGATAAAATACATTGGAAAGACTTTTGGCGATTAAAACCAAAAGTGTCACCTACAGACATTGGAATCTTGTAAAATCGACTATTAACCTGAAACCAAACGATCAGCGAAATAAGAATAGCGGCGGGAAGAACTAATATATTCGCCATCATTTGTTCTAACGATTCGCTCTCTAAGAGCCCGGAAATCATACCCCCAAAACCTAGTGTAATCATAAGAGAGGCACCAAATGTTATTAGTGACTCGGGGTGCCATTGACGTTTAGATAACACGGAAGCGTTAGTGTCTAAAGTGGCGGCCACCAGTGAATGCCATCGCCATTCCTCGCTCATTAGCTGCTGCAATCACCTCATCATCTCGCTTGGACCCTCCTGGCTGAATTGCCGAAGTTGCCCCTGCGTCAGCTGCAGCAATCAACCCATCTGCAAACGGGAAAAATGCATCACTACAAACCGCACTACCTTTCAAATTAATACCAGCTTCCCCGGCTTTCCAGACAGCAATACGACTTGAATCAACCCGGCTCATCTGGCCCGCCCCAACTCCTAATGTCCGATCCTTCGCCGCGTAAAGTATTGCGTTAGATTTTAAATGCTTTACGGCCCTCCAGCCAAAGAGCATAGCCTTAAGCTCGTCATCGGTTGGATGGCGTTCTGTGACAATCTTTAAATCGGCAGCGGTGGTTGATTTCAGGTCTCTTTCCTGCAAAAGAAATGATTCTGCCCCAACGGATCGCAAATCCCAAGAAGCAGCTTTCCCAAGGTTCAATTTTATTTTTACCAACCGCAGGTTTTTCTTTTTTCCCAATAATTCAAGCGCACCATTAGTAAAGTCAGGGGCGATAATAACCTCAGTAAAAATTTCACTTATTTGTTCAGCTGTAACCACGTCCAACGAGGTGTTACATGCAATAATACCTCCAAACGGAGCTTGCCTATCTGTTGCAAAAGCCTTTTCCCATGCTTCGGCAAGCTTGTCGCCCTGCCCAAGTCCACAAGGATTCGTATGCTTAAGAATAGCCAGCGTTGGGGCATCGGCATTATATTCAACAATCAATTGTGCCGCAGCCGTAAGATCTAAAATATTATTATAGGAAAGAGCCTTCCCTTGTAGCTGCTCATAAAATTCACCAAATCGCCCGTATAGTGCAGCGCGCTGGTGAGGGTTCTCGCCATAGCGTAAATCTTGAACCTTAGTTGATCGCAAAACTAACTCATCTGGCACTTCCGACTTCGGCTCTTCAGCAGCATAAACTTTATTAAGGTGCTGAGCTATGGCTCCATCATAGGCAGATGTGCGCGCATAAACTTTAACAGCCAACTTACGTCGTAATTCAATCGAAGTATTACCTTCTGCTGAAATCTGGGTAGCTACCATTTCATAATCAGCCGGGTCTACTACGACAGTAACGCTTTGATGGTTCTTCGCCGCACTACGCAACATAGATGGCCCTCCAATATCTATATTCTCTATAGCGTCCTCAATCGTAACGTCTGGATTGGCTATGGTTGCCTCAAATGGATAGAGATTCACGACAACTAGATCGATAGCGTTGATTCCATGTTCTTTTGCTGTGTCAACATGGTCAGTATTTTCGCGTAAGTAAAGTAAGCCTCCGTGAACCATTGGGTGGAGAGTCTTCACTCGGCCATCAAGCATTTCTGGAAAGCCCGTGTAATCACTTATATCTATTGCTTCAATGCCAGCCTCACGTAGAGCTCTGGCCGTCCCGCCAGTCGACAGAATTTCTACCCCTGCGCTGGAAAGCACTTCCGCAAATGGAATAAGCCCTGTCTTGTCAGAAACTGAAATAAGTGCACGTTGAATTGTTGGCATATTGATAGGTATATTAATTTTATTTTCGCTTAATCTCTTACTGAATTATCTTCCAGATAGTAATGTCGGATCTCATTGAACAGTATTTGGATACTAAGGGGAAGAAGGATTAGATTCGGCAGGATTCAGCTTTGGAGATGGAGGAAATGCTGTAGGACTAGAAGGTGTCAGCCCCTTGGGAACTTTTACCGGAGTCGGCAAGCCGGGGTCTGGATTTTCGTAAGTAATAAACGAGCCGTCCTCATCAATTAATGTTGCAGTTACGAAAATAAGAAGATAGCGCGGCTTATCCAGTGTGGCACGTTTTCGAAAAAGAGCCCCAAGGCCTGGTATGTTACCAAGTATTGGCACTGACTCAACAACCGTGCGCTGCTCACGCTGAAGAACTCCTCCCATCATTATGCTTTGCCCCGATCCAACAACAACTCGCGTTGACAATTCCTGCGTCCGCCATTTCGGAAGAAAGATTTGCATTTGGTTACCAGCCTTCTCGTCGAGCTGATCCACAGTTTGCCCATCAAGTGAAACATAACTTACATTCTGGTTTACCACAGGATGCAACGCCAACAAAATGCTTTGCCCATCCCCTCCAATACTTGCCACTACATCAAGGGAAACGCCTGCAGTGATCTTACTAGGCTTTCCTGTTGGGACCAGACGAGCGGAAGTGCTAAAATTATTTTCATTGCCTAAAAATTTTTCCTCTATGGCAAATTGTTCATAGTAATAATTAACTTCACCGTCATTTATTTTCCCGGGGCGATTATTAAGAAGCGTCAACCTAGGAGAGCTCAATAACTGGCTTTCTCCGCTCTGCTCAAGAGCGCTGAGCACCGCAGTCAAATCTGCATTCTCAAGAATGCTGTCATTATCAAAAACATTTTTTAATGTTATTCGTGTAATCATTCCTTCCTGGCCGCCTATGTTTCCCTGGCTTATTCCCGTTTGATCTTTTACTGATCCATTTGCAATACTCGATGCCCACCTGAAGCCCAAATCTAAAAATGCCGCCTCGGAAATTGTAATAAAACGCGCTTCTATCAACACTTGTTGAATTGGCCGATCAAACTCGGAAATAATTTTTTCTAACAACTCAAACTGAGAAGGCGTCCCTGTCGCGACAATTAAATTCCGCTCATAATCTATCATGAACTCTCCTTTAAAAAATTTTTCTATCGCTTCAGCAATTGACGGATTCTGGGATTTGCTATCATTTACAAACTTATTATAAGTCGAAGTCTCCCTTGTAACGGAAGGCCCTTCAGCGGGCGTAGTAGTGACAGAAACCGTTTCATCAGGACCAAATTGCGCAGGCACAATAAATCCTTTTCGCAATCTGTAGAACCTCGTTTCTTCTATCAGCTCTTTTGAAGCTTTCCCGTCTATTACCCAAATCAATTCTTCTCCAACTTGAAATTTTACACCTGTATTCCTCGCAATGTATTCCAGCAATTCATTAAGCGACACATTATCAAGCTTTAAGGTGAGTTTTTGCTGTAACGGCTTCATGTCCTGATCAGCAACAAAATTAATGCCCTCCTTTTTGCCAAGGTCAAAAAGTATTTGCTGAATAGAAAGATTTTCAACTTCAATGGATACCTTGATTTTTAATAACTCAGACATTCGGCCCTTCTCACTCTGCGCATCAAAAAGAAAACCTTTTTTAGTTACCTGTTGACCAAACGTCTCCGGCACATAAGGAGTTGCCTCAATCATCTCTAAGGCATCTCGCAAATCTTTACGAGGTGGCAAGCCTCTATCCTTACTTTCAGTCCATAGCTCTTTTAGAGTAGGATTCATTCCTGTTTGCCTAGCATTAACGCTGCGAATACGGTCCTCAACCGCCTGTTGGCGAAGAAGCGTTTTTTGGGTGGTTACCCACTCGCTTATTCGCAGCAAGACGGGATCCTCCTCATATTGTTGAAGAAGCAAACTTATTTCGGCTTCTGCTTCTTCCCACTTCCCTTTTTCTGAGAGATTAAAAATAGATTCGAGCTCCTTATCATAAGCCGCATTGTATTTAACACGATCGTTAAGATTAAAAGTATTGTTTTCTTTTTTTGGAGAACGACAGCCTCCCGCAACCATCAACGCCGCCGCCACAAATAGAGATAGCAAATATTTTGCTAAATGGTGAATAGCCACAGGTGTGTTTATTATTTTCAAATTCATTATGCTGCTACAGGCCTACTGTTAACTAAACGATACCAATTATCTCGCTGATGGGCCTTGTATCCGATATCTTCAATGAGCCGCTTCATGTCTCCCTCATCCATACAGAATGTAGTCCCAGCCTCTGAAACAACATTCTCTTCAATCATAATGCTGCCTAAATCATTTGCCCCATAATTCAGCGCTACTTGCCCAATCTCTAGGCCCTGAGTCACCCAAGAGCTCTGAATATTTGGAACGTTATCTAAGTAAATCCGACTCAATGCCTGCATCCTTAAATACTCGTTTGCACCAACTGTCGGAGCCCTAAGCTTAGTATTTTCAGCCTGAAAGGTCCATGCAATGAAAGCAGTAAAGCCCCCTGTCTCATCTTGCTGTCGCCTTACTCTTTCAAGGTGCTCAATACGTTGCTCTATGCTTTCTACATGCCCAAACATCATTGTTGCAGTAGAAGCCATGTTGAGTTTGTGTGCAATCTCCATGACCTGAAGCCAATCATCTGTCATTGCCTTTAATGGAGCTATGCGATTGCGAACTTCATCTACCAGAATCTCTCCACCGCCTCCAGGGATAGATCCCAGCCCTGCATCACGAAAATCACGAACTAAGCTCTCGATAGGCTCATCAAAAACATCTCGGAAATGAATGAACTCGCTCGGACTGAATGCATGGACATTAATCTCAGGAAATTTATCACGAATGTGCCCAAGCAAATCAAGATACCACTGCTTGCTTAATTTGGGATGATGCCCCCCTTGCATAAGAATTTGCGTGCCCCCAAGGGCTACTGTTTCCTCAATTTTTTTATCTATCTCATCATGAGAAATGACATATGCCCCTTCTTGTTTCTCTGTTCGCCAAAATGCGCAAAACTTACAGTAAACATTACAGACATTCGTGTAATTTATATTACGATCAAGAATATAAGTAACAATCTCGTTTCCCTGTCCCCCATAGTCGTCAGCTTTTGCCAGCTGGCGGCGGCGATCTGATAGCGCGCCCAACTGCTGTAATGGCAGCTGAGCTAATTCAACCGCCTCAACCTCAGTAATACGTTCTCCATTCCAAACTTTTTGGCAAAGATCGTCCATAGGGGCTTCAAGCCTTCAAAAGGAGTTTAATGTTTTGTCCGCAAAAGGCAACGCGCTTACCCAAGTGATTAACTTTCGGCTATGCCTGGTTTTTTTTCTTAGCCCAAGCGTCTCGTAACGTTGTAGTCCGGTTGAATACCGGCTTGCCGTGCTCGGAATCTTTTAAATCAGCACAAAAATACCCTAACCGCTCAAACTGAAACGATTCTCCCGGATTCGCCTCGGACAGGCTCGGCTCCAGCTTTGCATCTGCAATAACCTCTAATGATGATTCGTTTATGTGGTCAATAAATGTCTTCCCTTCATCTTCCTTATTCGGGTCATCTGTTGTAAAAAGTCGATCATATAATCGAACTTTTGTTTCAAATGCCTTGGCAGCAGAAACCCAGTGAATCGTGCCCTTAACCTTGCGCCCATCAGGGGCATTCCCTCCTCGAGTTTCCGGGTCGTATGTGCAATGTAGCTCTACAATTTCTCCCACATTGTTTTTGATAACCTCTTGGCAGGTAATAAAATACGCAAACCTCAATCTCACCTCGCGACCTGGCCCAAGACGAAAAAACTTTTTTGGGGGGTCTTCCATGAAATCATCTTTCTCAATATAAATTTCACGCGAAAATGGCATTGTCCTAGTTCCAGCCTCTGGATTTTTCGGATTGTTGACAGCTTCGAGCTCTTCAATCTGCCCCTCCTGAAAGTTTGTGATCACTACCTTGATCGGGTGAAGCACGGCCAGGCGCCGCTCCACCGTTTCATTCAAGTCCTGTCGCAGACTATGCTCAAGCAGCGCCACATCGGTCAGACTATTAAACTTAGTCACCCCAATCGCATGACAAAACCCCCTAATACTGGCTGGTGTAAACCCTCGGCGTCTCAACCCAGAAACAGTCGGCATGCGTGGATCATCCCATCCATCAACATAGCCCTCTTGAACAAGTACCAGCAATTTGCGCTTACTGAGAACCGTGTAGGTCAAATTCAAGCGAGCAAATTCTATCTGACGAGGATGACACTCAACAGAGAGATTAGCTAAAACCCAGTCGTACAATGGCCGATGCACTTCGAATTCCAGAGTGCAAAGTGAATGAGTAACCCCTTCGATAGAATCTGATAAGCAATGAGTAAAATCGTACATTGGATAAATGCACCACTTATCACCTGTTCTATGATGTGTTGTTTTTCTAATGCGATACAGAACGGGGTCTCGCAAATGCAAATTGGGGGATGCCATGTCAATTTTGGCGCGTAATACCTTCGATCCGTCCTCAAATTCCCCATTCCTCATACGCTCGAACAAATCTATATTATCAGCCGGAGACCTATCTCGATAAGGACTATTTTTCCCGGGGCTTTTCGGAGTTCCACGATGGTCCGCAATCTCATCAAAAGACAAATCGCAAACGAAAGCCTTCCCCTCTTTAATCAACTCCTGAGCAAGCTCGTATAACTTTTCAAAGTAGTCTGATGCAAAAAAAAGATTTTCCCCCCAGTCAAATCCCAACCACGACACGTCTTGCTTAATTGATTCAACATACTCGCTGTCCTCCTTAACAGGGTTCGTATCATCGAACCTTAAGTGGCAAACCCCACCTTTATTTTCATTTGAAAGCCCAAAATTAAGGCAGATGGACTTGGCGTGACCAATATGAATGTACCCATTAGGCTCAGGAGGAAACCTCGTAACTGGCGAGTCATGCTTACCGTCAGACAAATCGTTGGCAATAATCTCACGAATAAAATCAAGAGACTCCGGCTTAGAGTCGTTATTATCTTCTTCCAAAGTATTGTTTTGATTCCCCATCTTTTTCTTGAGCTACCCAGTGGCGGCAGACCGCGACCCTAAATCAGCACTCATACTTGGCCAAGCGCTTTAACCTCCGGACTCTAGGCTTCACAGGTTTGACATTCTGCTTTTGACTGTCGGAGGCCTTAACCTTTAATCATCTGCCCACAATGCTCGATCCCAAACCTTTTATTTTTGATGTTCATTTGGATCTGTCAATGAACGCAATGGAGTGGAACCGCGATTTAACTCAGCCGCTCAACAAAATTCGTAATTGTGAAGCCGGCCTGATTGACAAGCCAGACCGAGGCAAAGGAACGGTTTGTCTTCCTGAAATGCGGAAGGGCAATGTAGGCTTATGTGTTGCAACTCAAATTGCGAGGTACACTAAGCAAAAAAACCCTTTGCCCGGATGGCATTCCCCAGCACAAGCCTGGGCACAGACACAAGGTCAGTTATCCTGGTATAATGAGTTGGAACGGCAAGGAGAGCTAACCCAGATTTGTAATTTGAAACAGCTTGAAGCCCACATAGCAAAATGGTCAACCAACACAAAAGAACAACTTCCTATTGGTTATGTCCTTAGCCTAGAAGGGGCTGACTCAATGGTAACACTTCATCATCTTGAGATGGCTTACGAAAAAGGACTACGTGCAATTGGGCCAGCGCACTATGGGCCAGGGACGTATGCGCCTGGAACAGGCACAAGCGGCCCTCTCGGCGCTGGAGGGCCAGAACTACTTCAAGAAATGGATAGCTTGAATATTATTTTAGATATAACACACCTCAGCGATACATCGCTTGATCAAGCTATGGACTTGTTTAACGGCACAGTATGGGCTAGCCACTGCAACTGCCGTACTCTAGTCCCAGGAGAGCGACAACTTAGTGACGAACAGCTCAAGCGCGTTGTCGAGCGCGGGGGCGTTATCGGAGCAGCATTGGATGCATGGATGCTTATCGCAGACTGGGAACGAGGAGTAACAACTCCAGCTTCTTCTGGAGTGAAACTGTCCCATGTGGTCGATCATATCGACTATGTTTGCCAAATTGCAGGCAACTCCAAACACGCCTGCATCGGGACAGATTTAGATGGAGGCTTCGGGCTTGAGCAATCGCCCGGGGACATCGAGTCAATAGCAGATTTACAAAAAATTCCGAGATTACTATCTAAACGGGGCTATTCCTCAGAAGATATCAATAATATCATGGGCTTAAATGCCGTTGATATACTTCGCCGTGCTTGGGGCTAGGGTTTGCTCGCGGTTTTGTCCTAGCCCGTTTAAGCTATATTCAGCCACTTGCAATGAGCGAGCCAGAGAAAAAAAACGAAGACGCACAACCCAGTGTTATGGACGAAATCTCGCGACTCTGGTCCGGGCTTCCGAACAAGTCATTGTTTCTCGCGCTATTCGGAACTTGGGTGGTCTTCTTCCATTTCCTTGGCAACTCCACTCTGGGTTACGTCGATACTCACTCGCTGTACGCATGGATGAACTGGACTTACAGCACCTCGAAAGACGATGAGCTGGGATACATTATCCCGCTGATCGTACTAGGGCTATGCTATTGGAAGCGCGACGAGTTATTGACTGTACCCAAGCGCACGTGGTGGCCGGCGCTGGTACTGGTTACCTTTGCGTTGGGTATCCACTTGGTCGGATATGTGATCCAGCAAGCCCGGGTTTCGATCGTAGGTTTTTACTTTGGCATTTACGCACTAACAGGCCTCGTCTGGGGGCCAAACTGGCTGAAGGCTAGTTTTTTTCCCTGCCTACTTTTTGCATTTGGAGTGCCGGTGGGAACGATGGCGGAAACTGTAACCGTGCCGCTCAGCCATATCGCCTCCGATATCACCGGTTGGATCTGCGGGACGCTGCTCGGCATTGACATAATTCAAGAGGGAGTCCAAATCTCAGACTCACAAAGCCGATACACCTATGCGATCGCGGCGGCATGCAGTGGATTACGTAGCCTCATTGTTACGCTCGCTTTTTTCACCATTTATGGCTTCGTGGCATTCACAAAAAAATGGAAAATTGCTATGATAATTTTATCAGCTTTTCCGTTGGCCGTTGCAGGAAATGTGCTTCGATTAACATTGATTATCTTGGCCGCAGAAATGTTCGAAACAGCCAAGCCTGGGGAAGGCCAAGCTGCGGGCAATTTCGTGCACGACAACGGTATCCTCAGCCTNCTTCCTTANATTCCAGCTTTTATTGGAGTNTTCATACTTGGCCGAATTATCAAAGAGGATGATCAATCCGAGACCAAACCCGAGCTAACCTCATCCGGAAANGAAGACGATGAATAAAAAGTCCATCTCCATNCTTATTGTTTTCCTAGTATTGATAGGATCGGCATCAGCCTTCCTCCGTCGCCTCACTTTTGCNCTCGGCGANCCCGGAGTCANAGTTGCCGAAATGCAAATTCTTAACGAAACCAACAAAGTCGTGCGNACCAACGGTGTAGCNCTNCCGATCAACATGCTACAATGCGTCTCAGAAGCGGCTCCTATCACCACCAAGGAATTGGATTGGCTGCCGGATGACACCACATACGGCCGCCGCCGCTATACTTTTCCAGATAAAACGTGGATCGAGAATAACGTTGTATTAATGGGTCACGACCGGACTTCCATCCACAAACCAGAATACTGCCTGCCAGGCCAAGGATTCACTATCGACCATCGTGAGGTCGTCAACATCCCAATCAAACAGCCTCATTCATACGATCTGCCAGTCATGAAACTGACGACTTCTAGACCATTCCGGGACAGTAATGGCAACGAAGTGCAAATGCGCGGCATTTACGTCTACTGGTTTGTAGCAGATGACGAACTGTCCACAGATCACTTCGACCGCATGTGGACTATGACCAAGGGGCTGCTCACTGAGGGCAAACTTCAGCGCTGGGCCTATATCTCATACTTCGCCATATGCCAACCTGGCACGGAAGACGATACCTATGCCAAAATGGCAAACTTCATCACGGAGTCCGTCCCCAAATTTCAGACCACCACCGGACCAAAAACACCCTAGTCCCGTAATTATTTCTTCTGAGGTCACAGCTGGCACACTAAGGAAATATGCAATAGACCTCCATTAATTTATTGAATTTATAATTTTTAATTAATAAGTTTTGTAAAATGTTTCCAGCGAAATCGAAAATTTTTCCCCTCTTGTGCATATGTTTTGCTTCGTTCTTTGATTCTGCATATGGAGATAAACCCTTGGTCTTGGGCATAAAAGAGGCGCCTCCTTTCGTTTTCAAAGAGAAAGGGGAATTAAAAGGAATCACGATTGATTTATGGAACACCATTAATTCAAATGATAAATTTACTATCAAAGAATTAACCTTGGAAGAACTGCTTGCTGAAATCAAGGAAGACAATATTCAAACAGGATTAGGCGCTATTTCAATTACTCAGGAACGGGAAACATATTTAAACTTTAGCACTCCCTATTATGAATCAGGACTAGCAATAGCTACCAAGTTGGATAACGCCCCATTATTTTACTATCTCGAAGTGGTAAAAAAGATCCTAGGCGCACTTGTCCCTTGGATTATTCTTTTATTTATTGTTGGCCTTTTCATTTGGCTAGTTGAAAGAACGAAAAACGAAGACCAATTCCATAGGCCTATCAAGGAAGGAATGATAGCAGGAATATGGTGGGCGTGTGTCACAATGACAACAGTTGGCTATGGGGACAAGACCCCTAAAAGCTTGGTTGGACGATTAGCGGCGATAGTCTGGATGTTCTCTGGCATTATACTAATTTCCAGCCTTACTGCCACAATAACCACCTCATTAACCATTGATAGATTACAATCTAGCGTTCAGTCCGTCTCTGACTTAGAGAAAAGAAAAACCGGTGTGGCAAGGGGAACCTCAGCCGTGGAATTTATGGAAGAGCGGGGCCTTGGAAAAATAGAGTTTGAATCTCTAGAAATGGGAATGGATGCGCTCAAAGCAGGGGAAATTCATGCATTTGTTCATGATAAACCTATTATGAAGCACATTATATCAAAACAATACGCAGGAAGTATAGAAGTGCTAAATTTGCCTTTGAACAAAGAGCTATATGCCTTTCCAGTTAATGAAAATAACCGAGAATTTTTAGAAAATTTTAACAGGAAAATAGTTAAAATGATTGAGACTGGAGAGATGCGTAAAATAATTAATAAGTACCTACTAAAATAGTAAATTAGTAAATCTCATTCACTATCTGTCTTCTGGATAAATGCCAGTCTGTATCTATTATAAAAGCCCATTTATTTCGATTTAAGTGCCAAAATTTTTTCTCCCCTTTTGGCCTTAAGCTTATTTCTTTGGTTTTACTTTCCAAATAACGTTCGCAATCAAAGTGATGCTGTATGTGGTCCTTCAAAGGCTTTTTATACAAATTAATATGATTTGGATTCTTTCCTTTTTGATTTAATGACCATTTTTGAAATTCATCAGACCGATAAAAATGGAAGAGCGACTCATAAATTGGCTTGATACTATCAATCGACCACACTGCGATCCTAAGAGACACTTGTTGCCATTTAAAAACAAAGTTAACCCACCACAAATAATCACAAATAGTATCTACCTTAAATGGAGCCTTATTCATCACAGGCTCTATATAATTAAAAAGGGCATCTACTTTTTTTGCTTTCCCCAATTTATCCATCATCAACACTGGAATAATGTCTTGGTATTTAATCTCCCCTAATCCCGATTCGACATATGTAAGCATTTTATCACTTCCAAATAATTGATCGCCATGCTCACCGCTTATATTCAAATTATTACTGTTTAAATATCTAGAGACCGGATGAGTAACAGGGATAATTTTGAGTTTGTTTTGTATAATAAATTTAAATAATTCGGGGAATTCTTTTGTGGATTCTTGAGAAAGCAGAATTTCAGCATTGTTCCTAAATGCTTCGATTCCTAAAATATCTATTAACGCAAGTAGCACCC
>NYWG01000018.1 GCA_002684915.1 Verrucomicrobiales bacterium | reverse complement strand
CCAAGTTGTGACGCAATGAAAGTCGCTCGTATCACAAAACTGGGGTAATTCCATAAATTGTTTCCAATTTAATGTTGTCGGGTTTTCGACTTCCCCATGGATTTTTAATTGCCAATCACCTAATGGAATTTTTGGGTGAACTCCTAAATCTAAAACAGGGAAATTACTTACTTCATGCTGGCCAGGAGGGAGTCGCCCGGCATTGGTTCGAATGCTACGTTCTTTAGTGGACATTTTTTTTGCCCATCGTTCTTTTCTTCGAATGAAATCCTCTTTCATTGACCTGTAGCGATCTGGGAGGGTTTCAACGGAAGTTTATAGCATGCAGCTTCGCGATGATTGCGAACGAGTAAGTATTCATCTGCTAATGAAGGTGGATTCCAGGTTTTGCCATCAAGTGCAGAGAATCTTGTGAGTTCAGTATGCTTTTCAGGGTTTGCATCAAGCATGATTAATTCACCATTTTCAGCCATGACAAGAATATGGTTATTGCGTAGAAGGATCTGGCCGTGTCCGTAGCGGCCATCTTTCCATTTAGGTCGTCCTTTTTCAATATCTATACAAGAGAAGATGCCGTCATCTAATCCAAAGATATGATTGTTGTGAAAAATGAGATTAGTAAATTTGGCTTTCATTCTGCGCGAATGCCAAAGTGCCTTAGTAGTGTAAGTACCGTTCTGATTTGATAATTCAATCAGTTTGCTTCCATTTCCATAGCCTAGGCTAACTAATAATTTTTTTTCCGAAATTATTAGTGGAACCGCAACGTGTGGAGTTGAAGTTGCCCATGGAAATGTCCATAAGACCTTACCGTCTTCAGGTGAGTGGGCTGATAGCCCATCATGATTAAAAATTAATATTTGTTGTTCGTTGTTGGTAACAAAAGTAATGGCTGAGCTGTAACCAGCAGGACTGCTACCAGCTTTCCAGATTGGTTCGCCGCTTATTATGTTATATGCAATGAGTGATTTTCCGTTTTCACCTCCTGCGCTAATAATTACCTTGTTATCGGTAACGAGAGGGGAACTGCTAAATCCCCATTCCTTACTTTTGTTGCGAGGCTTTGACGCACCGGTTTGGTCTTTTGGCTCATTCGAGTCTAGTTCAGCATCGGATACTAGATTGCGTTGCCAAATTATTTTACCATTAGCAAGTTCAAGGCAACTTAATGTACCTTCAGCTCCTAGTGCGAAAACTTTATTATTATCAATTGTTGGGGTTGCCCGTGGGCCTTCTCCAGCAATAGAGGTGTTATAGTGACCTGGGTTCTCAGTTATCCAAAGTACTTCACCTGTTTCAATATGATAGCAGGTGACGGATTCATTTTTCTCCCGTTGTTCTTGAGTGATTGCGCGATGACCAGAAATTGAAAAACCGGACCAAGCGGCTCCAATCGGTTGTCTCCAAAGTTGTTTAGGTGGGTTTTTAACCCAGTCCGTTGAGAGTTCGGATCCTGGTGTTTTACAATCTCGATTCGGACCTAGGAACTGTGCAAAAGATAGTTTAGATAGATAATCCGATTTTGGTTTTTCGTTAAAATTTTCAGTCTGCTGTTTTTTTGCAATGGGAAGCTCTCTTTGAGACCATCGCCATTCAAAAATCGGTACCATGTTGCCGCTGAACTGGCTAAACCGAAAGCAGGTAAAAAAAATACTTACCATTAAAGTAAGACTTCCAAGTATTTTAAGGCGTGTGATTCCCCTAAAACGCGAGAAAAAGAGTGCCCATAAAAGAAGTAAAAATGATCCAATTACTGTTGTTCCAATCGTCTTAAAGACTTGTTTCTGATGATTATCACCTTCTGAGCTTCCTAAATTAAAGTCTTGGTCAGTAAAGAAAATAACAACTAAAAGAACAGCGCAAATAACGATTGCTGGCCACCAACGAGGTTTTTTATTGAATAATTTATGCTCTGAATCAGTCATGCTTGGGCATTTATTAACAAATATAACTCTTATTTCAAGATGTGTTCAACTTGTGGGAAAGTTGTGAATAAGTCCACATGGACATGTTGATTTGAAAGGTCTTTACTCCTGTGGGGTAACGACTTCGATGCCTTGAGATGTATTTATGCATAATTGCATTATATCAATCTGTTTATAATAAGATGAATCATTTCAGATTAATTACATGTTTGTTGATTAGCATTGCAAATCCGTTTAGCGAATTAATCGTTAAAGCCGAAGAAGCTAATGTTATTGATCAAGTATCAAAACCGGATATTAGTGAAACTGAAGTGTCAAAACCGGTTCAGCAAAAAGAGCAAAAACGTGACATCCGTATTCAGTTTGAAGGTGTTCCATATACGGATGCTTTGCAGAGATTCTCTCAAATGGCTGATAAGCCATTAATTGAAGAATCTTCGTTAGAAGGTACCTTAACGTTTTTTGATCCTGAGCCTTACTCTTATAGGGAGGCTTTGGATGTGTTTAATGTAATCCTATCTATGAAAGGAGTTGCTCTTGTTGAAAATGGGCGATTCTTGCAATTGACGAAGTTGGAGAATCTTAAAAAGCTCCCATTAAAAGTGCTGCGAGGTTCGGATGTCTCCGGCGATGTAAGGCCTGGGCAAATCGTTACATTTGTAATTCAATTACAGCATCTTGATGCTGCAGAAGTTTCAACAGCAGCAACTTCATTATTAACTAGCGCAGGCTCGATTGCTCCCTTGTCTCGTGGGAAGGGATTAATTATTACTGATCGGCTGGAAAGCATTCAGAGAATTCGTCAGTTATTGGCTGAAATTGATGTTGGGCCATCAGCAGAACGTTTGATGAAAACGCATTCATTGAAACATTCTTCTGGTGCTGTAGTAGCGGAGCTTATCAATAAGACATTCGGTAAATCTTCTGTGCCTAAAAGGCTTAAGTTTAACGATAAGACCAAGAGGTATGATTCTTTTGACCCTGAACCTGCGACTTATGTTACCGCAGTCTACGATGAGGCATCTCGGACCATGGTTCTATTTGGCCCTTCAGAGCAAGTTGAATTAGCTAGTACTCTCCTAATGCAGTTTGAGACTGGTGAGGGTAAGGCAGGGGATGTGAAAATTTTTCATCCGGCTAAGATGACTGCAGAAGAGTTAGCTTCCATGATTCGTGAAGGGGTAGAAGGTGTGGCGCAAAAGGGTGACACTTCTGAGCCAGCCAAACTTAAGGCCCGTATTATTGTTGATAATAAACTCAATCGTATCATTGCCTCAGCCCCAGTGTCTGGGCAACTAGAGTTGATTGAGAAGTTTGTACGTCAAGTGGATGGAACTGGGTCTGCAGGTGGCCCTCGTGAATCAGGTTCTACAGTTAATATTACACGTGTTTATAGGATTAAATCGCTTGATCTAGAAACTCTCAGTAAAGCGGTTGAAAATGCAACGTCAGATATATTTCCTTCTGGTGATCCAAGGCCTCGGTTGGCGATTTCAAAAGATGATGCGTCTCGAAGCTTGATTGTAACAGGATCCCCTGGGGATGTTGAAACGGCAGAGACAATTATAAGGCAACTTGAAATAGGTCTAAAAGAGCCGGTTTCAGAGCCTCGAACTACAGTGATGTTAACTTTGGTTAATCACAAAGTAGATCGTATTTATCGTAACATTGAATCACTTGTAAATGAGCGAATGAATGAGGTTCCATACAAGGAGCAGCCAAAACCCAGAATGATTCAAGACCGAGAGAATAATCGGGTTATCGTGACTGCAAGCTCAAGACAGCATCAAGTTGTGGAGCAAGTAGTGAAGTCATTGGATGTTTTACCTTTGATACCATCGCGCACTATGCGTTTTGTAGATCTTGAGGGTGCTGAATCTCGCAAGGTTTTATCTGTAATTAATCGGTTGTTTGAAAATGATAAGCCTAGCGAAGGGCCGTCTCCTCAAATAGTGGAGGATACAGGAGGCAAGCGGTTAATAGTTTTATCGACTGAAAATCAGCATAAGCGAATCATGGAATTCCTTGGTGAGTATCGTTCGAGTGGTTCTTTGGTTCTTGAGCGAGAAATACGTTCTATTAGTTTGCCTCGTCGTGAGCGAGGCAAATTTAATGAAATGGTTCAATCGATCCAAAAACTGATCGATCAAAGAATGCAGGAAGTTAAGTTTTCACGAATGCCAAGGCCCTTAATTCTTCCAGATGAACCGGGAAGTCGCATGGTGCTGACTGCTACTGAGGAGCAATTTTTAGTCATTGATCAAATTGTAGCCACTGTTACAGCTGCTCCTGAGCCAGCCAAACGTGAAATGCGAGTAATCCGCTTAAAGGATCGTAATGGCCAAGAATTAGCAAAACTAACTAAACGTCTATTTGATAATCAGATTTCACCTGATGGAAGTAGGCCTCAAATTTTTAGTGATCAAGATGGAACTAGGTTAGTTGTTGTTGGTACTGAATCCGAGTATAAGCAAATAGAGGCATTCTCAAAGGATTTTAATGAGGGCAGAATGGATCTTGGACCTCAACAATTTAAATTTGTTGATGTGCCTTTAGGAGAAGCAACTGAACTTGTGAAATCGGTTAGTAAGTTGTATGAAAATCAATTACGAGATAATCCAGAGCGTAAAGCTAATGCAGCCACCATTTTAGCAGATTCCGATGATGACCGTGTTATTATCAGTGGACCACAAAAGGAAGTGGGGAGAGTAGAAGGGTTGGTGCGTATGCTTGGGCCATCAAATGGAAAAAGTGGTGGTCAGAAAGTTACTCAGGTTATCCGGTTGAATTCTGCCAATGCGCAGAATATGTCGGGCTTGATTGAGAAAAGTTTCAATGCCGGATCTAATCGGGGCAAAGTGAGTCTTTTGGTTGATGATTCAAGTAATAGTCTTATTTTAAGTGGTGCTGAAAAATCCGTTGCTGCTGCCGAGGGGGTTATTCGTCAACTTGATACGGATAACCGTCAGCAGCCACTAGAGCTAAGGATTTTGGAGTTGAGAGCAGGAGAAGCCAGTAAGGTAGGACCATTGGTAACTGAGCTGTTCACAGCTTTAATGAAAGACCGTAAAGGAGGAGGGTATAAGCCACGATCAACAATTACGGTGGATGAGGCTGCTAATCGTATTATTATTACCGGAAACAAGGATGAAATAGATGAAATTGACAAGTTGGTTAAGCAATTAGATTCTACTACTCGTCAGTCAGCAGGAAATAGAATTTTCAAAGTTAAGTCTGCTGATGCAAAAAAGATTTCTGAAATAATTAAAAACACATTTGTTACAACTGATTATCGAGGCAGGATTATACGACGAGTAAGTGTTGCAGCTGATGAAGTTAGTAATCTTCTTATCGTTGCGGGTAAACCTGAAGATTTGCTTGCTGTAGGAATGATTGTGGAACAATTAGACGTTGGAAACCCGATTCAGCCTAAAGATATAAAAGTAGTTGAACTTCCGAATGATAATGGAGAATCGCTTTCAAAGCTTGCTGGGCAGGTTTGGGGTGCGCAAATGAGAGGAGTGGAAGGTTCAACCAATGTGAGTTTTAGTCATGAGCCAAGTGGAAAGCGCCTCATTATTGTTGCGCCAAAAGACATGATTAAGCAGGCAGAGAATGTAGTAAGTGGTCTTTTAGTTTCTCCGGAATCGTCGAAGCGCGAAGTTGTTGTTGTTGAGTTAAATCAAGGCAATGCAGAGATTCTAGTTCCAGTTCTTACAAGTGCTTATCAGGCTAAAATTGAGGGTTTACCAGGGAATCCGGCAACGATTTTGTCTGGTGCTAGTGATAAGCAGGTCGTGGTTATGGGCACACCTGCTCAGATCAAAGAGATTAGACAGATGGTTTCTGAATTGGAGGCGCCAACTAATATTGAATCGGAGCGAGTGTCCCGTATTATTGAATTAGGAGATGTTAGTGAAGTCGAAAGATTGCAGCCATTGGTTGAGCAGGTGTATGTGGATCGCTATAAAGACAATATTAAAGAATCTTCTGATGCACAGATTATTTCTGACCCATCTGCTGCATCACTAATTGTTACAGGCTCCCCAGATCATGTTAAGGCTATAGAAGGGATTATTGCTGAACTGCGACTAAAAAATAATAAGTCACGTCCGAGAATCACGAGAGTTTATGATCTAAATAACACTGAGGCTTCAATTATCGCGCCAACTGTTACACAGCTTTACACAGAGAAACTTAAGGACAAACCAGGAGAGGATCCCGATCAGGCGTTGGTTTTAGCCGACGCAACAGCCAATCGGTTAATTGTAATGGCACCAGATGATGAGTTTGATGTGCTTGAGGAATTAATAAATCAACTTGATAAGGTTAGTTTGCAGCCATCTGGCACACGTGTTTTTAAGTTAAAGGCGAATGATCCTATTCAAGTAGCATCGATTTTGACTGGCGCTATTTCTGGATTAAGTGCCACGCCGGATGTGAAAAGTAATTCGCTAGTCGCATCTGGGACCCCAGAAAATTTACAGACTGCATCGGTAATTATTGAGCAGTTGGACAATGTGTCTGACAAGCCAGATAGAGAAGTGAAGGTTTTTACTTTATCGAATTCTAAATCTGAGGTGACGGCTACACAGGCTATGGAGGTGTATCTGGATCAGATGAAGGGGCAGAATGAGTTGGGTGATTCTGACGCAATGATTATCGCTGATCCAGTTGGAGACCGATTGATAGTAACAGCGAATACCCTTCAGTTTTCGTTAATTAAAGGTGTTATAGATACACTTGATCAAGAAGCAGTTATAGGAGATCGAAAGACAGTAGTTTATCCGCTGAAAAATGGATCAGCAGCATCAATGATGAGTGTTATTGCTAATGTTTTCTCTGCTGAATTGGATCTTCCGGATAATAATATGAAACTTTCTGTTACTTCCTCTGCAGATGATAAATCATTAGTGATTTCCGGTCAGCAAGTGGATTTAGCAAGAGTCGAGGAATTGGTAATTAAATTAGATGCTCCCGCTGTTTCCGGTGAAGTTGAGGTAAGATCCTATAGATTAAAGGAAGGTGATACTGGTGACTTAGCCCAAGCGTTAAATAAAATTTTTGAAAGTCCAGAGAGTTCTTCGAGTGGTGCTATTCAGCCGAAATTTGAGGCCGATGAGGATACAAAGCATTTGTTGGTAGCAGCAACTCAAGAGCAGTTTAAAAAAATAGAAAAACTTATAGAGGATTTTCAGACAGCGGCTGAAGTGACTTACGGCATAAAGACTTTCCGTTTAGTCAGAGGCGAGTCGGAAGATATTGCCAAGGTTTTACGTGAAATGTTGGGGGCAGAAGAGACTTCGTCTAGTAGTAGTTCTCGTAGTAGCTACTACCGATATCGGTATGGTCGAAGTTCATCTCAGCAAGCAAAGGCAAAGGTGACATCGGCTAAAGCAATTAATGCAGTAATTGTGCAGGGTAGCCCATCGCAACTTTCAATGGCGGAAGAGCTAGTGCAAACACTTGATAAGATGGAGCGGCCTGAGGCGTCTGTTATGGAAGTTGTTCATCTTGAAAAAGCTGAAGCGGCTTCGGTTGCAGATGCTGTAAATCGAGCACTTCAAGGTGGTGAAAGTGCGCGCAGTAGTTCATCTAGAAGTAGAAGTAGTTCATCTAGAAGTAGAAGTAGCGGTGCCGAAAATGATAATCCGGAAGTTACAGTGACTCCTGAGGTCAATTCCAATAGTTTGCTGATTGTTGGGCCGTTGGAACAGGTGAAAACAATAACTGAGTTGGTTCGTCAACTTGATATTAAAGGGGAAACCGAAGGAGGTGTGGATATCAAGATATACAAACTTGAAAATGGCGAGGTTAAATCAGTAAGTCAAACACTTGAGGATATGATTGAGAGAGTGCTTATGTTAATGCCTGGATCCTCTGAAGATCGAAACCGTAGGCGCTATTCAGTTAGAGTGTGGGGTGATGAGGCGACAAAGACTTTGTTTGTTTTGGTCCCGCCAAGGCAAACGGCTTTAGTTGAAAAGCTACTTCCGCTACTGGACCAAAAAACAGAAGAGGCACTTCAAAGTGGGGAGTTAAAGGTTTACCCGATAGAACATGCCCGAGCTTCAAGACTAGGGACTGTATTAGAGGATATAATAGATCGTATGGCTCAATTAGCGCCAGGAACAGAAGAGGAGAGGAGAGCACGAAGATACTCAGTGCGTTTTTGGTCACACGAGGATAGTAATATTCTAATGGCTGTTGTTCCTCCTGATCTTCAGGCGTTGACAGAAAGATTGGTGAAAATGTTGGATACTTCCAGTGAGGTGCAAGAGCAGTTAGGAGAGATTCAGTTATTCCCTTTGCAATTTGGAGATGCGGAAGAAGTATCAAATTTATTGGAAGATATGATGGAACGTCTGTTTTATTTGAATCCGAGACCCGGGTTGACGACTTCCCAAATGGCAAGATTGGTAAGAATATGGCCCCATGGTGACACAAACAGTATTTTTGTTCTAGTTCCCCCTGATCAAATACCAGTTGCAAAAAAGCTAATTGGCATGCTGGATGTGAAACCAGAGGATTCTGTTGGTAATGCCGAGGTTCAGCTATTTAAATTAGAACATACTGAAGCTGAAGCAGTTGGTGAGATTCTTGAAAGTATGGTGGAACAGGTGTTGTCGTTAAATCCAAAATCCAAAATCAATAGTCGGCAAATAAAAGATTTAGTGGAAATTTGGCCGAATCTTGAATCAAATAGTTTATTTGTTTTGGTTCCTAAGGAACAGTTGCCACTGGTAACGAATCTTTTATCAATGCTTGATTCTAAGCCGGAAAGAGTGCCTCGACAAATCCATTATGTGCTTCTTGAAAATACTGATGCAGTCACGGTCTCTGATCAGATTATTCAACTTTTCAGTGCGCTAGATGAAGCAAAACAGCCAATAATTACTCCGGATCTTTTCACTAACAGTATAACTTTAATTGCAACTGCAGATCAGATTGCGGAAATCGATGAAATGATCAGTAATTTGGATGAAGCAGCTGTGGATAAGACTCTGCAGATTAGGGTGATTTCATCTGAGGGGGTTCCAGCTAGAGACCTTGCAGAAACTTTAACTGGATTTTATTCCCGGCTATCAGGGGTAACTATAAAATTGGTAGATCAACTTCCTGACGTTAATGACGACGATAAAAACAAGCAGGAAGAGCCTGCTGAAGATGATGGGGTAATATATATTGCGGTAGATGAAAAAATTAATGCAATTTTAGCCTCAGGAAAGTCGAATGAATTGGATCGTGTTTCTCGTATTGTAGATGACCTGAATTATACAATTATTGAAAGTGATGCGGAGTTTCGTACTTATGAGTTGAAGGAAGCGGATCCTGAAGGATTGGCCAAGGCAATTTTAGAAATTTATTCTAGGCCTGAAAAAACAGTAATCGAAGATGGAAAGACTAAAAAGGTTCCTCAACCACCTAAGGTTGTGGCCGTTCCGGATTTGCGAACTCGATCAGTTATCATTAGGGGAGAAGCACTAGATTTTGAATACATCGATGTACTGGTCGAAAAGCTGGACAAGCCTAGTTTAAGTCAAGTTGACATGAGGTTTTTTGAATTACGAAATGCAAAACCTGAAGATGCTGTTGAATACCTTCAAGAATATTTTGAAGAATTAAAAGTAACTAGTCCGGGTGAAATTTTAGATGTGAGGCCAGATGCAAGAACGGAATCGGTAGTTGTCTTGGCTAGACCAGATATGTTCGATCAAATTTCCGAAATTATAGAACGAATTGATATTCCTCCAGCCTTTGCTGAGGCCGATGTTGAAATTATAGAACTTCGCAAGGCTAATGCTGAGAATTTAGCTCAGATTGTACAAACTATGATTCGTTCAGATGCAAGTGAGGGAGGGCTTACAGAAGAAGCTCAAAACTTGGTTGAGCAGATTCAGAAATTAAATCTCACCAATAATGAAGGACAGTCAATTCAATTGGATTTAACTAAGCCAATTAAGATTTTTGGTGAATCTTCAGATAGGATCAACAGACTGATCGTCACTTCTACGCCTGATAATATGGTCGCTTTGAAAGCGTTTGTTAGTTTGATGGATTCAGTTTCTGTGATTGATGGTGTGACTATTCGAGTTGTAGCTTTAAGTTCCGCTAATGCAGAAGATGTTCGAGATACTCTGGAGAATATATTTTCACAAAGTCAATCGCTTGGAGAGGGACCTGGAGGGAAAGCAGAGCCAGAAGGAAGTGGAGGGAAAGCCTTAGTTGATCAATTAAACCTTGGAGTAGATGACCGAAGTAATAGTATCATCATGAGCGGAAGTCCTGATTCTGTTGACCTAGCTGAAAGATTAATTGCGGATCTCGATAAGGATGTTGAGAACTTTGTAACGGATGTGAAAATATTTAAATTAAAACATGCTTCTACTGATCAAGTTTTGCCTATGTTACAATCCGTATTTAATGAAGATAGTAACGATCCTTCGCGTGAGGGAATAAGTCGGCAAATAACTAGGTTAAGGCTTTATATGCAAGAAGAGGGGACTGTTGTGTCAGATGCNCCAGCNGCACGTGATGCATTCTCAATTCAAGGAGATGATCGCTCTAACACATTAATTGTGGCGGCTAGNTCTGATTTATTGCCGCTAATTGAGGAAGTNATTNCTACTTTGGATATTCCGTCAGTAGGAGGTATGGAGGCGATTCAAATCTATCCTTTAGATCATGCTAATGCCTCTACAATACAGAATATTATCGAGAATCTTTATGAAGGTCAGTCTAGGGAACAAGTTCGACAGGAAGATCGCCCCAATATTGTTGTAGATAGCCGAACAAATGCTTTGATAATTGCTGCTAATTCAAAAACTTTAGCAATTGTAAACAGCTTAATTCAGCGTCTAGACACAAAAATGGATAATCCGGGTATCAAGGTTGAAGTTGTTCCTTTGGTTCATAACGACTCTTCTCAAGTTGCCGGTATGATTAATGATGTATTTGCGGCTCGCCGTCGAAATATGGCTCAACCTGGTGAGCCTAGTCAGCCGCAGGAGCGTGTAAATGTTGAGTCGGATGGATTAACAAATTCGCTAATTGTTACTGCTAGTAACGAGAATTTAGAGCTGATTCGAGAACTTGTTGCGAAAGTCGATATTGAGCCAACAGCTGAGACAAGTCAGCTAACGATTATTCCTTTGAAATTCGCTGATGCTCAGCGTGCTGCTGCAATGTTGCGATCGTTGGTCAAACAAGGTTTGTATCGACCTGGAACGACTCGCTCTAGTATTGCTCGGGCTAGCCGCGAGAGCATCGCAATCTCAGTGGATCATGCAACAAATACGCTCATTATTTCGGCTAGTCCGGAAAATTTGGCGGTTGTTCGTGAAGTAGTTAATCAAATTGACACTGAGAATTATGCTAGATCCGGGGCATTAAAGCTTTATCAATTGAAGCATGCATCAGCGACGCGTTTAGCAACAACAATCGAGACTTTCTTTAAGTCAAAAAGAACAGCCGAAGCCTCTGTGGGTGATATTGATACTGTGGTACCTGTGGCGGTAACCCCCGATGATCGGACTAATACTTTATTGGTAACTGGAGGAAAGGAGAGTTTTTCTATTATTGAGCAGTTGCTTGAAAAGCTAGATGCGGATGCGGTTGTGGCACAGAATCAATACGAAGTAATCTCTTTAAATAATGGATCAGCGGTAAAATTGAAAACCATGCTTGATAGACTTTTTGCCGGACGAACAACTCCGCCAGGAGGGCAATCTCCGTTACCGGTGACTATTATTGCTGATTCTATTTCTAATGCCTTAGTCATAGGGGCTGCAACTGAGGACCTGCCTATGGTTCGTGATTTGGTGCAACGTTTAGATTCTGAGCAGACAGATCCAGATATAAATGTGGCCGTTGTTTCTCTATCAAAAGCTAATGCGACTAGTGTGTCTCAAATTATTCAAGGGCTTTATAGAGATGCCGGTGCAACTAGTGGTCCCTCGGTGGCCATCAGTGTGGACGAGCGTATTAATGCGCTTGTAGTTTCTGCTGGTGAAAATGACCTGAAGCGTATCCAAGAATTAGCAAAGCAATTAGACACAGATGAAGTAAGTCGAGTATCTGAAATTCGTGTGTTTGCTTTAAAGCATGCCAGTGCTACTGACTTAGCACTGCTTCTTAATACTGCGCTTAATACTAAACCTCAAAACTTAACTTCTCAAAGTGCCGACCGTCAGGAGTTATTGCAATTTATCACTCGGACTGTTGAAGATAATGAATTAGTCACCACTGGTCTGCGTGAAGGAGTGTTAATTACTCCTGATCCGCGAACTAACTCACTCGTTGTATCAGCTCCGGTCGATAACATGGAATTGATTGAACAGGTAATTAACAAGCTTGATTCGAGTTCTCCTCAGATTGCTCAGATCAAGGTGTTTCAATTAGATAATGCAGATGCAGCACGAATGGCAGAAGTACTGACTAGTTTATTTCGTTTGGAGGCAGTAGGAGGGGAGGCTAACTCTCGGTCAATTCGTTACACATTAGTTAAGCCGTCCAATACTTCGAATGAAGGTGCTGGNGAGCCAACAATTGGTACAGCAGAGCAGAACNCNCTNACTGTTACTGTGGATATTCGNACTAATAGTCTATTGGTTGGAGGGTCTGAACACTATGTCTCTCTAGCGATACAGATTATTTCTGAGCTTGATTCTAGTCCGGCTCAGGAGCGAATTACTAAAGTGTATCGTTTGAGGAATGCGCAAGCTGAAGAAATTGCTGTGGCTCTTACAGCATTTCTCGATCAAGCTCGTTCGCGAGTACAAGCTGTGCTTGGTACGGAGGCGGTTGGTACTGCCCAGAGATTGCTTGATGAAGAAGTTGCTATTGTGGCTGAACCTACTAATAACGCTTTGCTTGTCTCTGCCAGTCCTCGTTATTTTGAGCAAGTTTCAGAAATGATTGATCAATTGGATCAACCTCAACGGCAAGTACTAATCCAAGTTTTATTGGCGGAGGTAACTTTGGATGGTAATAGCGATCAAGGTATTGACTGGGCTGTAAGTCGAGACTTTATCCCTGATGCTTCTTTTCCTGGTGATGAAGGGGGTAACGATTTCTCTGCGGGTTCAAGTTTTGGAAGTGATTCTGGATCCGCTCTTGGCGGTTTAACCGCAACAATAACTAATGGAGATGTAGATTTTATTCTTCGTGCTATGCAAAGTGATGGAAAATTGGAAATATTGAGTCGTCCTCAAATTTTAGCAGCCGATAATCAAGCAGCATCAATTGATATTGGACAGCGAGTTCCTTTTGTTACAGGGAGCAGTTATAATGAGCGAGGTAATTTGGTGAACGCATTCAGCTACGAACAGGTTGGTGTGCAGCTTAATGTTACTCCAAGAATTAGTCCAGATGGGCTTGTAAAACTAGATGTGGAACCAACTATAAGTTCATTATCAAGTTCGAGTGTTCCAATTTCTGCGGGATTTGATGCTCCTGTGATTAATAATCGAAGTGCAAGTACGATGGTTAGTGTGCAAGATGGTCAAACAGTTGTAATGGGAGGCTTGATCAGTACCGAGGATAATGTACGTGAAACTAAAATACCGTTGCTTGGTGATATTCCATATCTTGGAGTAGCTTTTAAAAGGACAAAAAAAACAAGAAAACGTACAGAACTGCTTATTATTATGACTCCTCAAATTATTGAGACGCCAGAAGAAATAGAAAAATTTAGTCGAGAGTCTATTGAGAATTCTACATTCATGAGGCCTTTTAATGAAAGAGGGACCAAACGTAACGAAACACAAATTAGAATCCTTGATTCTATTGACCCTAAAGCTCGAGAAGAAAAGGGAGTTGAGGTTCCGAAATCATCACAAAGTAAGTTGAGAGATAAAATTTAATGCAAAGAAAATCTGTAAGATTTTTTGCATCGAAACAATTATTTAAGCTGTTAGCTATTGTCATTCTTACTCAATCATTATGTGGATGTGTGACTGATTTGGATGGTGTTAACGAGGGGAATCATTCGCTGATTTTATCTGATGTTGGATCTGTGGATTCAATCAGGCTATTTACTTCACCTGCGGTCTTGAATTTTGACAATAATCCTGGGGTGGATGGATTTACAGCGAAAATTTATGCAATTAATCAAGATAGGCCTAAGCCTATAAAGATCAATGCTGGTGAGATTGAGTTTATGGTATTCGAATCAACTATCGAGAGTGAACCTTTGCAGGTCTGGAAATTTGACGCTAAGAGATTGAAACAGCACATGGCATCGACTCAGATAGGTGTTGTATATGATTTTCGATTGATTTGGGATGCGAAAAAAGCACCTAAAGGAAAGGCTGCAATTTTGGCTCAATATCGATCCGTTAATGGGAATGTCATAAAAGCAGTGCCAGTTATTCTTCCGATTGCGCCATGAATTGGGTTTAAGTCTCTTGAATAAGAGGCAAAAAGATTGACCCGGTTTGGGCCTTGTCCTAGCTTTTGCCGCCGGTTGACCTGGATTCTGTGTTTTGTGCGGATTTCTCTTAAGTCAACGATGGGGCTGTTTAGATCGAAAATCATGCGACACACTATATCAGTATTAGTTAAGAATAAGTTCGGCGTGCTTACGCGTGTCGCTGGGTTGTTTAGTGGTCGCGGTTTTAATATAGACTCATTGAATGTGGCGCCAACACACGACCCTAGCATGTCCCGCATGACTATTATAACTCGTGGAGATGATGCTACATTGGATCAGATCGTTAAACAGTTAAACAAACTGGTTGATTCATTAGAGGTACAGGATTTTCGAGATGGTGAGTATGTTGACCGCGAATTGGTTTTAGTTCGAGTAGGGGTAGACCCTCAATCTCGTGCCGAGGTAATGCAGATTACAGATATTTTCCGAGCCAAGATTGTGGATGTTCAGCCATCAAGTGTCACAATTGAAATTACAGGTAGTGAGGGGAAAATAAGTAAATTTCTTGGTTTGATGGAAAATTTTGGAGTTCAAGAGTTGACTCGAACAGGTAAAGTAGCTTTACCAAGGAAATAATTTTTATTAACGAAAAAATATGGCAGCAAAAGTATATCACGATAAAGACGCAGACCTTAATGTTTTAAAAGGTAAAACCATGGCTGTTTTAGGTTTTGGTTCACAAGGTCACGCACACGCGCTAAATCTAAAAGATAGTGGTGTGAATGTTATTATAGGCCTCTACAAAGGGAGCAAATCCGTCAAGGTGGCCAGAAATAAAGGGTTTAAAGTTTATGATAACGCTGAGGCTGTGAAGCGTGCAGATGTTATTTTTGTTGCCGTTCCAGATACTAAGCAGGCAGAGGTCTTTAAAAACGACATAAAGCCAAATTTAACCAAGGGGAAAACACTACTTTTCTCTCATGGCTTTGCTGTGCATTTTAAGACGGTGGTTCCGCCTAAGGATGTAAACGTTATTCTAGTTGCTCCGAAAGGCCCGGGTCACATTGTTAGGCGTCAGTATGTCGAAGGGAAGGGAGTTCCCAGCTTAATAGCAATAGAGCAGAATGCTGACCGTAAGGCTAAAAAAATTGCCCTAGCCTGGGCTAAAGGTATTGGTGGAACTCGTGCTGGTGTTATTCAAACTACCTTTAAAGAAGAAACTGAAACAGACTTGTTTGGCGAGCAAACTGTTCTTTGCGGTGGAACAAGTGCGTTAATTCAGGCCGGTTATGAAGTGTTAGTAGAAGCAGGTTATCAGCCTGAGATGGCTTATTTTGAATGTCTTCACGAACTTAAATTAATTGTCGATTTGATCAATGAGTCAGGTGTCAGTGGAATGCGTTTTTCAATATCTGAAACCGCGAAATGGGGTGACGTAAAAGTTGGTCCTAAAATTATTGATTCGAGTGTTAAGAAGCGGATGAAAGCTGCCTTGAAGGATATTCAGGATGGCAAGTTTGCTAAGGCTTGGGTTCGTGAGTACAAGGGCGGTTATAAACAGTACAACAAATTGCTCAAAGCTGGTGAAAAACACAATATTGAGAAGGTTGGTTCTCGGCTTCGTTCGATGATGCCTTGGATGCAAAAACGTGTCGTCAAGGGTGCTCAAGCTGCTTATTAAGCATAGTCATAATATTCTCTTTTAATTGGTATAGTTAATTTATTTCAAATAAATTAACTATACCAATAAGCAACCATTCTGAAACATTGGTGTTTATTAAGTCGTGATGGCTTTAAAAGCAGGTATTTTAAATAGAGCACACTTGCTGATGTGCTTGTTTGGCCTGTCTATTTTAGGTGTTGCAGCTATTCAGGATGCCCAATCCAAGGGGAACCCTTATTTGGCGATTAATAAGCGAAATGCTTTTGATTTAGCAAATGAGCCTCCACCCCGGAATGAGAGTTCTCCTCCTCCTGAGCCTCCAAAGGATCTAGATCTGAAGTTTACTGGAATTTTTCGTTTGAAGGGAGTGGAGAAGGCTTGTTTGGCGGTGATTGATACTAGCGCTAAGCCCCCTGAGACAAATTATTTTCAGATGCCTGCTGGAGATAAGCAGGGTTCAATCGAAATTAAATCNATAGATGCTAAAGCGGGTTCGGTTAAGTTGTTACGTAACGGCAANCTTATTGAGCTTAATCTAAGTGATGATGAACANACCTACAAGACAGCTGTTGCTAAGGCTCCATCGAAATCAAAATCGAGCTCACGTTCGTCGTCTTCTAAATCNTCATCATCAAGATCCTCTTCTAGTAGAAGTACTAGTTCAAGAAGTACTAGTTCATCTTCTAGAGCGACTGGAAGTAATACAAGATCGGTTCCTGGTAGATCGTCGAATTCTATGAGGTCTGTGCCTATGAGGGGAGGGTCGACAAATCCAAACCCTCCTGTCATTCAGCAGGATCGGGATCCAGCTGTTCAGGCCATTGAGATGGTGCAGCAGAAGCAGGAGGCTGAAAATGTTGGGGTTCCGATGCCTCCTTTGCCATTTCAGAATGCATTAAATGAGCCTGCTGCAGTGAATAATAACGTGCAGGGGGCTGTTCGGCCTCCAGTACCAGGTCAAGTTCCTCCACTTCCTCTGAGGCCTGGCCAAGTTCCTCCAATTCCTCCAGGGCGGTGAGCAGCGGGAGAATTAGTATTTTTCCAGAAGCTTTGTTGAGTCTTTGTCCACGTATAAAGTCGCCTGAGGCTGAGTGCGTAAATAAGATGCTGGACAGTCAGTACTTATTGGTCCTTCTATGAGGGCCTTTACTGGCTTCGATTTTCTTGATTCAGGAGCAACACAGATAATCTTTTTTGCTGAACATAGTGCTGGTACAGTCAATGTTAGTGCATATTTTGGCACAGCTTCTAAATCAGGAAAATGTCCTTCATTGACCTGTTGCATTCGGCATGCGACATCAAGTTCAACAATTTTAACCAAGCGTTCATCTTCGAAATTTGCTACTGGAGGATCGTTGAATGCGATATGACCGTTTTCCCCAACTCCCATACAGCATAAGTCGATAGGCTGGCTTTTTAAAAGGGATTCATAGCGTTCACACTCTGTGATTGGTTCAGGAGCATCTCCACCAAGATAATGAAATATCTTGGGTTTTACTTGGCTTTCAACTCGTTCTCTCATATATCTCCGAAAACAGGCAGGATGATTTTCATTAACTCCAAGATATTCATCCATGTGAAATAACGTCATCTTACTCCAATCAATGCCTCCGAGATCGGCAAGATTCCTTAAAAATTGAATTTGTGAATTACCGGTAGCTAAAATGGCTGCTGCTTGCCCTTGTTGATTAATAGTATCAACGAGGTAATCATGAACTGTTTGGGCGACATCTGTCGCCATATCGTTTTCAGTTTCAAAGACTCGAACAGGCAAGGAGTCGGCGGTAAATGTTTTAATTGGTTGTATACTCATTTTTAAATGACGGGGGAACGTTGGCTTGATTATGCAGTTATTTCAAGATTTCTGAAAAAAGTACTGGTTAGGTTGACCTTGTTTTGATCAGAGGTTATTTTTCTTTTTTAATTCTGATAAATGAGTGTAGAAAAACTAACAGAACCGGTTATTACAGTTACAGAAGAAGCGGCTAAACAAGTGGCTGTTGTCCGTCAAAATGAACCGGAAAATGCTGATAAAACTCTAAGGATTTTTGTTGAGAAGGGGGGGTGTAGTGGACTCCAGTATGGAATGGTATTTGATGAAAAGCGTGATAATGATCATGCGGTTGAATCATTTGGCGAAACTGTACTTGTGGACAACTTTAGTGCGGATTATTTGAGAGGTGCGGTTGTTGACTATCATGATGATCTTAATGATTCCGGTTTTAAAATAAAGAACCCCAACGCAAAGGAATCTTGTGGATGTGGCAATTCCTTTGAGACTTGATTTACCTTTTTTACTCTGGGTCCCCACTAGTTAGAGAAAATAGCTTGAAGCTATCTAATTCATCCTAGTATGTGAGACCTGAGAGTATCGTAAACGTCAGTGGATAATAATGTTTGTTTAGAAGAAGTGTTTTGCTTTGATATCAGTATTGGCCAGTCTGATTTGTTTTGAGGTCTACATCCGTGAGAGCCTTTTACAAGACTAGCATCAAGAGGAATAACATCCATCAACATTCTAAAGCCGAGTTTTTTCTTTAGTAATTTGAATAATACTCGTGGCATTGATCCTCGTATCTGATCTTTGAATAATTCCACTGGGTCGTATCCAGGTTTACGATGAATATCTACGCAACGAGCAAAGTCAGGAGCTACATTGTCGTTTAGCCAATAATAGTAAGTGAACCAAGCGTTTTCATCAGAGATAGCAATTAGGTTACCTGATCGTTGATGATTGATGCCGTTGGCTATTTTTTCATCTTTCCCCCACACAGATGAGATTCCAGAGGTCGATTCCAATAGTTCGCGAACTTTGGATTCCAAAGATGCATCTTTTATATAAATATGAGCAACTTGATGATCTGCGACAGCGAAAACCTTGCTATTGCCGCAGTCAAGGCGTTCAAGTCCAAGTTCATCTTTTATTGTTAGCCACCCATTTTCCCTGAAGATCCTATTCAAATGAATCGGTTGATTAACCTGTGTTATTCCGTATTCGGACAGTAGAACCACAGTGACACCTCGATTTTCAAAAAAATCTATTAAATCGCCGACTATATGGTCAATTCGAATGAGGTCATTTTCAATTTCTGGATGTTGAGGCCCCAAGCGTTGCATATTGTAATCGAGATGCGGTAGATAGATGAGGTTAAGTGTAGGTTGTTGGTTTTCCTCTACCCATTTGGCAGAGTGAGCAATCCACTTGCTGACAGATTCTGGTTTTCCAGCTAGTGATTGTTTTCCTGCCATTGGCCCCCAAAAGCATGGGAAAGGGAATTTGCCTAATTTATTATTGAGATCCTGACGCATATTGAATGGCCAGCAATAGATATCAAAGTGTTTTCTGCCATCAGCTGGATAAGTAGGTCTTGGCGTTGCTGACCATTCAACATCAGCATACATATTATACCACCAAAACATTTTAGCGCAGGTGAAATTGTTGTCCTCACTTTTAACGTCATGCCATATTTTTGAAGCTTGAACAGTTTGGTTTGGCTGTTTCCAAAATGTAACTTCGGCTATTTCCTGGTTATACCAACCATTTCCTACAACCCCATGATCAGACGGTGTTTTGCCTGTGAGATAATTGGACTGAGCGGTACAGGTGACAGCAGGGAATGCTGGGTCAATAGTTTTTATTTGTCCAAGTGAAAGAAATTTAGAAATAGCCGGTGTGTGTTTTCCAATACAGCGTTGGGTAAGCCCAACAACATTTAGAACTGCGGTTCGATTCACGGGAAAAAGTATTTATTTATGCTGAAGCTGAAATAATTTTCTGCTCTCGTTTAGATTGGCGATCTTGAATTTCATGGATCGATTCGACGATTAATGGAAGATTCATAACGTTTACTTCAAACCCTTGTCCAAGAGCTTTTAATAGTGTGATTGTTAGATCCCCACCGAGATGTTCTCGAAATTCTTCTAGTCCATTAATGAGTTGCAAAGTGCCGGAGTCATCTTTGTGAAGTAGTTCGTTGGAAAAAAGTTCAAAACCAAGTTTTTCTAGAAGGCTTAAAACTCGATCAGCATCTATTTCATCTAGATAATCCATGCGACGACTATAAATAACATCCAAGGCAAGTCCTATAGCCACTGCTTCTCCATGTTTAATGCGATATTCGGAAATCTGTTCTAGTTTATGGGCAGTCCAATGGCCAAAATCCAGTGGTCTAGCCGAGCCAAACTCGAATGGGTCACCTGAGGTGGAGATGTGGTTAACGTGTAGTTCAGCGCAGCGATAAATTAAATATTCCATTGCTATTGAGTCGAACCTTGCTAGTTCAATAGCATTTTGCTCTATCCATTCAAAAAATTTTAGATCCCGTATAAGTGCTACTTTGACAGCCTCAGAATATCCGTTGAGTTTGTCTCGATTACTTAGGGAATGGATGAATTCGAAATCATTAATAACTGCAAAGGGAGGGGTGAAAGTGCCAATAAAGTTTTTTTTCCCGAAAGCATTGATTCCGTTTTTAACTCCTACGCCAGAGTCTGCCTGGCTTAACGTTGTTGTGGGGATTCGAACATGTCTGACTCCTCGATGTGCTGTTGAAGAAGCCAATCCAGCCATATCCAAAAGTGCACCTCCCCCAATAGCTATAATATAGCTGTGCCGGTCTATATGGTGCATCTCGATTTTTGAGTGTATTTCAGAAACATGAAAGTAAGAGTTTTTAGTTCTTTCACCTCCTTCAAATTGCATTGGTTCGCACACCAGATCTAATTGGTTTTTCCGAATTTGGAAAAAATATTTAATCTGTTCAATTAGCTTAGGCTGTGCAACGCATAATGCTTCATCCATTATAATTAGAACTTTATGCACATGGTCTTCTCGTTGGTCTAATAGTGTGTTGCATAGCAATTCATTATCAGGATGAAATAAACCTTTAGTGAAAAGTATTTGATGCCTGAAACTGACTTCAATCTGTTTATCAATCTTGTTCACTGACAAGGCAAAATTGAGCTTTTCTAGTTGGAAATGCCAGTTTTTTATGGTGGCTTGTTTGTTGCAAAGTGAAAGGAGTTTTCCCTAAATTAGCTAAATGCTACAACAGTGCCGCGATGGTGCGATATATTGTTATTTTTTTTGTTGTTTTCATGTTTGTTCCTCTTTACGGGGCTGTGGACTACATCTCTGATTATCGGAATAAATGTAATAAGATCATCGCGGCAGATAATAGCTTAGAGGACACACAGAGACTGTGGCAGTTGTTTGATGCTAACTGGGAATTTCAGATGAAGTCTTCCCCTGAGTCTGCCACTTGGCGTGGTTATCCTGGGCAAAACCATCGGTGGAGCGACCTTTCACTGGAGGCCTTAAATAAGGGTAAAGAGATCGACAGGCTAACTCTGAAAACTGTTCTTTCTATCAATAGATCTAAACTGACTTTGGCGAATCAGCTTAACTATGATTTATTTCGTCGCAATTCTGAGATGGCTGTTGAGGGCCATCGGTTTCCCGGTGAATATCTTGTAATTAATCAAATGGAGGGGCTGCCTCGAGATGTGCCTTCTATGATTGAAATGATGCCAAGATTAAATGTTGAAGATTATGAGGCTGTTCTTTCTCGGCTTTCAGGGATCCCGAAGTTGGTTGATCAAACGATAGTTTTATTAGAAGAAGGAATGGCTCGTGGGATTGTGCCTCCAAGAATACCCTTAAGGACATTACCAGACCAAGTTGTAGGTCAGATTCAAGAAGAGGCGTTTGCCTCACCAATGCTTTCTCATTTCAAATCTTTTCCAGTAACGATTGCGCCGAATCAACAAGCTAGCCTCAAAAATTCTGCTGAGAATGTTTATTTAACTAAAGTTAAACCAGCCATGAATCGTTTGCATGTATTTATCCGGGATAAATACGTGCCTAAATGTCGAGACACCGTAGGGCGAAGTGCTTTGCAAAATGGCCTTAAATGGTACGATTACATGATTCGTCATTATACTACCATGTCCTTAAGCCCTGATGAAATACATGATATCGGATTAAGTGAAGTCAAACGTATCAGATCTGAAATGGAAGCTATTAAAGATCAGGTAGGGTTTAATGAAGACTTAAGTCGGTTCTTTGAGTTTCTAAGGACAGACTCTCGTTTTTATTATGATACTGCTGATGAATTGTTGGCTGGATATCGAGATATTTGTAAACGTGCTGATCCGGAGCTCATTAAGTTGTTTCGTAAGTTACCGCGTCAGCCCTATGGTGTTGTTCCGATACCTTCTTACATTGAGAAATCCGTTACCACCGCCTATTATCAGCCAGGTTCAAATGAAGCCGGCCGTGCTGGTTTCTTTTTTGCTAATACATATGACCTTAAGTCGAGGCCAAAGTGGGAAATGGAAGCTCTCGCCCTTCATGAGGCTGTGCCTGGTCATCATTTGCAATTAGCTATTGCTGATGAGATTGAGGGTTTGCCTGAATTTCGTAAGTACGGTCGTTATACTGGTTATGTTGAGGGTTGGGGTTTGTATTCAGAGAGTCTGGGGGAAGAGATGGGATTTTACATTGATCCTTATTCTAAATTTGGTCAATTGACCTATGAAATTTGGAGGGCTATTCGGTTGGTAGTTGATACAGGTATACATGCCAAGGGTTGGTCGCGAAAACAAGCAATTGACTTTTTTAAAGCCAATGCGGGAAAGACGGAGCACGATATAGTTGTTGAGGTTGATCGCTATATCGTTTGGCCGGGGCAAGCTTTAGCCTATAAGCTGGGAGAGCTGAAGATTAAGCAGCTTCGTGATCGTGCAAGTAGTGAACTGGGAGATGATTTTGATATACGATTATTTCATGATGAAATTCTTTGGAACGGTGCATTGCCGTTAAGCATTCTTGAGAAGCGAATTGAAAATTGGATAATTGGCCAGAAAGAGTAAAAAATCAGTGGTTTTTATTTAATTAATCGGCTGTGTCCGTTTTTTTTGTATACCTCTAGTTTGCGTTTTAATTTCTTCACTATTTCTGGATGAATATTATATAGGTTTTTAGTTTCGCCAGGATCTTCTTTTAGGTTGTATAATTGACCAGGAGAATCGGGTGCATATTCAGGCAATGCAAACTGTTTCATTCCCCATTCCCCTTCGCGTTCATAGTTGTTTCCGCCAGAGCCTTTGTGATCGAGAAACTTCCATTCTCCGTTTCGAATTGCTAAAGCAAGACTGATTGTTTGATGCAGGGTATATTCTCGGATTTGTTTGTCCGTTTCTTTGAGAAGTGCCGGTAAAATGTCGAAACTATCTTCGGCTGCATCATTAGGTAATTTAGCCCCGGAAAGAGTTGCGCATGTGGCCATTATATCTGTTAAACAAATTGTCTGGTCAGATATGCTGCCTGCCGTAATTTTTTTTGGCCAACGAGCTATAAATGGGATTCGATGGCCCCCTTCCCATTGATCGCGCTTTACTCCCCGCCAGGGTCTAGCTCCATCGTGTTTATATTGCTTTCGCATGTCAATCGATGTTGGTACTTCTGGGCCGTTATCGCTCGTGAATATTATTAATGTATTTTCTCCAAATCCTAATTGATCAATTTTTGTGACTAACGCGCCTACAATGAAGTCCAGTTCAAAGATAAAATCACCATGGGGGCCAGATTGTGTCATACCTTTAAATGCTTTGCCTGGAAAGGATGGCAAATGAACTGCTTGTGTAGAATGGAAGAGGAAGAATGGCTTATTGGGCGAGTTTTTTTTGTGAGATTCTAAGAATTCTATGCTTTTTTGGAGAAACACCATGTCGACCTCCTCAAGATCAAAGCCTGGAGCGATCATGCCGGGTCTATTGTCTCTCGAATATGGATGCTTAGGTAGCGGTTTGCGATCAACAATATGGGTAGGGGGTGTTGGAATTTTATCTCCGTCTATATAAGCATAAAGCCAGTCAGTAGTTGGGCAGCAGGCTGTGCCAAAAAAATAATCAAATCCCCGATGTAGTGGGCCATCAGTAATTGGTCTTGTGTAGTCAATTCGCTTCACTGCATCCAGCCCATTTTTTAATATTGGATTTCCGTCTATATCATAAAAAGTTAACCCAACATGCCACTTTCCGAATAAGGCAGTGGTGTAGTTTTGTTCTTGTAACATTTTGGCAATCGTTAGCCGACTATTCTCAATTAGGCATGGACCTCCTGCACCTGTGAAAACACCCTTCATGCCGTTTCGGAAAGCCATTCTTCCGGTAAGAAAACTATATCTTGTTGGGGTACAGACTGTGGATGGGCTATGGGCGTCGGTGAACAAAATTCCCTCCTTTGCCATACGATCAATGTTGGGTGTTGAAATTTTAGAATCAGAATTATAACAAGCTAAATCTCCGTAACCTAAATCATCTGCAAGAATAAAAAGAATATTAGGTTTATTTTCATGGAGATCACCTGTGGCAGTATTTATCCAAAAGCATAGGCTTGTTAATTTTAAGATAAAAAGAGTTGGAAGACACCAAAAGGATTTAGTGTTCATTGGGATCTTGTTGTCGTTTAACCCCGTGATTTTTCGAGGAAAATCATCATAAATGTAGCCATTAAGCAGCGTATTTCCTCACTATCATCAATCTCGCTGAGTTTTTCTATTTTGAATAATCCACCCCAGAAACTTGGTTCCTTTGTTATTCTAAATAGTTCTTTTCCTTTCTCGGTGGTGATTATGTAGGATGGATTGAATATGTAGTTTACTATAAGTCCTACGCCGACAATCGACCCTAGAAATGTATCTACAACTTTAGCAAATGGATTTTCTTCACGAATGGTTGCGTAGTGATTGTCATCCGAGTCATTAAGTAAGTAAGTTGCTTTCCAGATGGACCGAAGGCCTTCTCGTTTAATTGAACCAAAGGGCCTCTCATTTAAATCGGTAAAAGAATATGCTGCTCGAAAGTCCAATACCTTATTTGCCTTAATGCTGCACACTTTTTTTGCCTTGGTTTTATCCTCAAATATTTCAAGTTCTTCCTTAAGTTTTAGAATTTTTTGTCTGGCATAAGCGATCGGTTTTGAGCTTGCATCGGTCAGGGTTGCCTGTTTTGCAAACGCGATCTTTTTGAAGTTTAAAGTTAGAGGGTACTGCATCTCGAAATCTTGTCTCCAGTTGTATTAATGGCAAGGAATAAATCTTTATAATGAAACTTGTTTAATAATATTTATCTAAGTGTTTTTATTTCAGGTTTTTAACGGACTCCTTCCATCCGTTTAGCAGTGCTGTTCTTGTTGATTTATTCATTGTAGGTTTGAATACCTTTGATGCTTTCCAGTTTTTCTTGATGCTAGATTTATCATCCCAAACATTCACAGCTAAGCCGGCAAGGTATGCTGCGCCGAGGGCGGTAGTCTCAGTTATGGTTGGTCGAATAACTTGCGCTTGAAGTAAGTTGCTTTGCATTTGCATCAACAGATTATTTTGACTTGCTCCGCCATCTACCCGTAGTTCGCGCAGTGGCATGTTTGCGTCTGATGACATGCAACGAATAACGTCGTTAACTTGAAAAGCAATCCCTTCTAATGCGGCCCTAGCAATATGGCCGGTACTAGTTCCTCGGCTCAGTCCGCTAATTATTGCTCGTGCGTATGGATTCCAGTAAGGAGCACCAAGGCCTGTGAATGCCGGTACAAAATGAACACCCCCATTGTCCTTAACTTGATTAGCTAAGGATTCAATATCGGACGCTGATTTGATAATTCCTAACTGATCACGAAGCCATTGTACAACTGCTCCGGCTGTGAAAACGCTTCCTTCAAGTGCATATTCCATTTCCCCATTTATCTTCCAGGCTACTGTTGTGAGGAGGCGGTTTTTGGATGGCATAGGCTTATTCCCGGTATGCATTAGCAGGAAGCATCCTGTCCCATATGTGCATTTTACCATCCCGCTTTGATGGCAGCATTGCCCAAATAGTGCTGACTGTTGATCTCCTGCAATGCCTGCAATGGGAATTGAGCCTCCTAATGTTGATGTATGACCATAAATTTCACTTGATGATACTATTGTTGGCATCATTGAGCGGGGTATTTGAAATAGTTCGAGTAAACGATTGTCCCAGTCTCCTTTTTTGATATTGAAGAGCATGGTTCTAGATGCATTTGATACATCTGTTATGTGCATTCTTCCTTGGGTTAGCTTCCATAAAAGCCATGTGTCGATTGTTCCAAACGCTAGGTGACCAGCCTTTGCTTTTGCTGTTGCGCCTTTGATGTTTTTTAATAGCCAACGAATTTTTGTTGCGCTGAAATATGCGTCTAATTCAAGTCCCGTTAAACGGCGAATAAGTCCATGAACCTTATCTTTTTTTAGTGATTCGCAATAGTCCGATGTTCGTCGATCCTGCCAAACGATCGCGTTGGCAATAGGTTTGCCGGTGGTTCGATCCCATATCACAGTTGTTTCTCGTTGATTAGTAATCCCTATACCGGAAATTTCCTTTGATGTTAATTTCGCTTTTCGAATAGCTTGTTTTGCTGTGGAAAGCTGAGTTTTCCATATTACTTCTGGATCATGTTCTACCCAGCCTGATTTAGGGAATAGTTGTGGGAATTCTTTTTGGCTAATTGCAATAGCCTGACTATTTGAATTAAATACAATNGCGCGCGAACTGGTTGTGCCTTGGTCTAGCGCTAAGATGTATTTTTTTTTATGAGGCATGTTTTGATCAAGGCGCTTCTANTGTTCGATAAAAACGTTGTTTGCGAGATTTAATAGTTGTCATGTCAATGATTTCTGCCTTGTTACTTTCAAGNGTTATTTTTTTTAGAGTCTNCCAGATTTTATGCTGCCCTAAGTCTTCGCTGAATTGAATGTCATAGGTTCTTCCTTGAACTCCTTCAATAGTTATTTTGATGGCTGAATTTGCAGTAAGCTTTGTCTTATATGGTGCCTTTAGAAGAGATCGTTTGACGTTCTCATAGCCTTTGGGGTCAGTTAGATTGGAATTCCTTTCGTCAAGGAATGGAAAGTAATCGGTAAGTTCTCCTCGCTCATTGTAGATATAGAAGTCATCTTTACCTCCTTGGTGTTTAGAAAAGGCATTAATTTCCTTTGTGTCTTGAAACAAGGGGAAGCTACACCTTGAGATGAACTCATCCTGGGAATCTTTTCCAGATTGAATGTTGACTACTGCAAAATTGACTTCGAATTTATTAGTGGAAAGTTCTTTTCTCAGTTGTTCCATTTTTTCAATCTGACGCTGGCAATAAGGACACCATGTGGCTAGTAGCGCTACTAATGTGACTCGCCCTCGAAATTGCTCCAGTCCATATGTTTGATTGTGTTTGGGGCTTTTAGGCTGAAAATCTAACAGTTCCCAATTTGGCCATGAAGAGCCGATTTTACGAGGGGAAATAGTCTGCGCTTGTATTGGATTTTCCATTAAGAAGATCAGTACGGCTAAGCATATCTTTAAGGCTAGTCCAATAGAGTTCTGGATCTGCATCGCGATTGATAATAGTCCGATATGCGATAATTAGCAATCTGCCGGAAAGGTCTGGTCGTGCTTGGATAAGAGCTTTAGTTTCCTTGTGATGCATTTGATAAAAGTAATTAGAATTACTGTGATGGTTTGCCTTTGCTCGTTAGCAGTAAATGTAGAGACCAGTAAATCGGCAGAACGCCCTAATATTGTTTTGATTATGTGCGACGATATGGGTTGGAGTGATATTGGTTGTTATGGGGGTGAAGTTAACACCCCTAATCTTGATCGTTTGGCAGCTGAGGGATTGAGGTTTACACAGTTTTATAACAACGCCAAATGTACTACGACACGGGCATCTATATTGACAGGTCTTTACCCTCGGCGAGGCAAAGGTGGTTTATTACGCGAAAATATGGTGACCTTGGGTGAAGCCATGAAATTAGCTGATTATCAAACGGCCCTTAGTGGCAAATGGCATTTGGGGTCCGGTGAAGGAACACACCCATATAGACGAGGTTTCGACGAATATTACGGATTGTTGGATGGATGCAGCAATTTTTTTAATCCGAAGCAAAGAGATCCAAAGTATAAGGGAGGTAGAATTCGAAAATTTGGTCAAAATGATCGTGATATTAATGAGTTTCCAGATGATTACTACACGACTGATGCTTTTACTGATCATGCTATCGAATGTGTAGAAAAGTTTTCGCAAAACGATAAGCCATATTTTTTGCATGTATGTTATACAGCCCCACATTATCCATTACATGCAAAGCCTAAGGATATTAAAAAATATATAGGTAAATACAAAATGGGATGGGAAGAAATGCGGAACCAACGTTACCGACGTTTAATCAAAATGGGGCTAATTGATCCTGCTTGGAAGCTTTCAGATAATGACTCTAGGGCTTACGATTGGAAGTCTGCAAATCAAGAGCATGAGGATTTACGAATGGCTGTTTATGCTGCGATGATCGATAGTATGGATCAGAATATTGGGCGCCTCATTGAGACTATCAAAAAGAACAAAGGAGGAGATAATACGCTAGTGCTTTTTCTTTCAGATAACGGTGGATGCGCAGAGGAGCCAGGAGGTCGATCTTCGGAGATTATTCCTGGGCCGAAAGAGTTTTATGCTACTGTTGGGCCGTCTTGGGGTTGGGCGCAAAATTCACCATTTCGCCGTTATAAAAGTTGGGCACATGAAGGTGGTATTGCAACACCTTGTATTGCTTGGTGGCCAGGAAGAGTGGCAAGTGGTTCGATAACTAAAGAGATTGGTCATATTATAGATTTTATGCCGACATTCCTCGAGTTAGGCGCAGGTAAATATCCAAATGAGTTCAACGGGGAAAAAATTATTCCGGTCGAAGGAAAAAGTCTTGTAGATGTTTTATACGGGAAGAGTCGCAAAGGTCATTCTCAACTTGCTTGGGAATGGTCAGGTAATCGTGCAATTCGAGAAGGGAAATGGAAACTAGTTTGGGATAAGTACGATAAAAATTGGGGATTATTTGATATGATAGCAGATCGGACTGAGACGACTAATTTAGCTCAGAGTAAGCCGAAATTAGTCAAGCGTTTGGCTTCGGATTGGAATGATTGGGCCAAGCGTAATGGATTAAAGCCTAAAAATTGAAATTTATTAATTCATGGGCAAAATAGTTAATATTTGTGTTTTTTGTGGTTCATCAGTCGGAGAGGATCCGATATTTGCTCAGGCAACCCGGGTTTTAGGTGAATTAATGGCCGGTCAAGGTTTGAACTTGGTTTATGGCGCAGGAAATATCGGATTGATGGGAGTTTTGGCAGATACTGTGTTGGAAGCCGGTGGAGAGGCAATTGGTGTAATCCCTGAAAAACTTGTGGAGCGTGAGTTAGCGCATCAAGGACTAACGGAATTGCATATAGTTGAGAACATGCACGAACGAAAAGCCAAAATGCACGATTTAAGCGATGCCTTTATAGTATTGCCTGGAGGGATTGGAACCATGGAGGAATTCTTTGAGGCTGTTACCTGGCGCCAATTGGATTATCACTGCAAGCCAATAGCTATGTTAAACGTTGGCGGATTTTACAATAGTATAGAACAGTTTTTTGAAAGCATGTTGGTATCGGGCTTTTTACGGCCTAAACACTCCGAGCTTTTTTTTGTCGAAACCGACTCGAAACGATTACTTGATCGTTTGATTGCCTAATTACTTGATCGGTAAAACTGTCTTATTTTATCTGTTGGAATTTTTATTGGGCTTTCTACATTCACGTCTTTCCAAGGACCGTTAACATCGGGCGAGGATTGTAATGAGCCTATAAAGTTGATGGTTAAACCATCTGCACTTTTCTCTAGGCTGATCGACGGTTCAACTTTATCTTGTGACTTGGGAATGAATAGGGGTAATCCTGTTGGTTTAACTGCACCAAGGATAGCTACTTCTTCGGGTGAGATCTCGCGATTATAAACTGCTATTGAGTGAACGAATAATTCTCCATTTTCCCCATCGTTATCATTAAACAGCCATACGCTATCTCCCATGGATTGGCGTCCATCTAAGCCTCCGTTTGCTTGTTTGGAGTGATATTTCCCATTTAGGTATTTTGTATAAGAGCCAGAGGAGAGGTCGAATGTTAGAATGATTCGATGCCATTGCTCTGTAGTTACTTTAACTTCGGGGTCTTCTGGCTCATATCCACCACCTCCTTGACCAAGGCCTCCATCGGTTTTTCTCCAAAAAACATCTCCGTCTCCATTATTGTCGAGATTTGCAATTGATGCCCAGCCATTACCTTTTCCTGAAAAATAAATATCATAGGCTAAACTATACTGATTAACTCTTTTACCTCCACCGTTTGGTTCTATGTTATGATGAACTATGTATCCGAAATTAGGATTGGAGCCAACATGGCCCACTTTCATTACATTTAGCGTTTGACCTTCAATGCCTTCGATTCCAAAGGACTCCGTTGTTCCGAAATCAGTTGCGCCAGATGTTGTGCCTTTAGGGCCATCAACATAGGTAATGGTTTCCCCTAGAATTGCTGAAAGATCTTTTTCTTCGAAGCTCCAAAGTCCTCTGACTGGAGTAGGCATCGGAATGCCGAGGGATGATGGAGCCCCGAGAGCTCTGGCTTCATCTTGGCTTACTTTTCCGTTTCTAACTTGGATGGCTGCGATATATAGTTCCCCGTTTTCCCCGTCATTATCGTTAAATAGCCAAGAGGAAGGTCTCATTGATTGTCGTCCGTCCAGTCCAGAATTTTCCTGACTCGAATGATATATGCCATCAACATATTTTTCATAAAGGCCTTGTGCTAGATCGACAGCTAATACAATACGGTGCCATTCGCCTTTGTTGACTGTAACTTCAGGGTTATTTGGTTCATATCCGTTTCCTCCTTGGCCAAGGCCGCCATCATTCCGGCGCCAAAACACATCTCCATCTCCAACTCCATCCATGTTTAGCAAAGAGGCCCAACCATTTCCTCCACCGGTGAATAGCACGTCGAATACAATTGAGTATTGATTCACTTTTTTGCCTCCTCCATTTGGAGCAATGCCGTGGTTCATTAAATATCCGAAGTTTGCATTTGAACCAATATGGTTCACTTTCATTACAGAAGTGTTTTTTCCATTAATATCGGGTATCCCGAAATCTGTGTTAAGTCCAAATTCAGTAGCGGATGCTGTGGCGCCTTTTTCGCCATCAAGATATTTCAAATTATTACCAATAGTAGCTTTTAATTTACTATTGAAGTTCCAATAACCTGTAATTTCTATTTCATCGCGAGCATCAACGCTGAAACTCCACTCTCTTTGAATTGAGTTACCCTTGGAGTCTGAAAATTTAATTTTCACATCATAATCCAGTTCGCTAAGGCTTTTATGTTCAGGTTTGAATTCAATGAATGTGTGTTTCCCGACTTTAGAAATAATTGGCTTAGAGCGCCGATTGTTAACATATAGTTTCACTGAATCAGGGGAGACCTCAGTTTCATCGTCTGCTAAAATGATAGAGATTGGGGTCTCCTTGCTGTTGCCCGAAGAGTTTGGCGCTGGGCTAGCAATGGCAACATAAGGTAAACGAATTTTCCCAGCTTGAGCGAAGGATTTAATCGCCTTTTCGTTTTCGGTGTCGTTAATCAGAATTTTTTCCTCTGTGTTTATGTCGATTGAGTAAAATTCTAAAGCAGCGTTCCCAGATTTATTCCAATATATAATGCGAAATGGATAGAGGCCTTCTTTTTCAACAGTGAAATCAAATGTGCAGTCATTGGCACCTTCACGGTAACCGAGTAAGGTTAATTCAAAATCGCCGACTTCCTGTGCGAATCTGTCTCGAGGGCTGAGAGAAGTGAACACCTTGAATTTGTCCTCATCGTTCTGATCTGGTTTTCCCACATGAGTTGTAACCCCTAGCCGGTGAGTGCCTGGTTGAAGAGCAAGGTAAGTTAATATCTCAGTACTGAAGTTGGTGTCTTGTTCTTCTGTTCCAGGGATGCCTGGGAAAAAGTCATCAAAATCAAAATGCCCAAATATCGATCCATCTTTTTGAAAATCGACAACTTCATATAAATCAAATCCGTTATCACCTTCACTTGGTATCGCGACATTTTCCACAATATTCCCTTCAGCGTCAGTGAGTAGTCCTTCAAGCTGGTAGACGGCTCTTTTAAAGTCATGCTGAATAGGAGTTTCCATTGGAGATTGGATCGAGCGAACTAAGAATCCTGGATTGCTTCCTGTGTCGATTGGCAGTGCAGTCGAGGCAGCCAGCTTTTGGAAATCTGTTACTGTGAATCTCCATTTTTTAGAGTGATTCATTCCAGTGCTATCATCAAATTTTATGAGTACTTCGTAATTGGCCAAAGGTTCTAGTAGTGATTCTGGTTGAGCTGACATAGTAACAAGATCATTTGCTCGTTCGGTCGTAACATTGAGGGCTTTGTTGTTAAGCCACATTTTTATTGAATTGTCTTTGAGTGTATCTTGTCCGTCTTTCAGGCTGCATTTGATTAGTGTGCTTGGGAGTATATCGGTAGGGACCGGGCGTCTAAAAGGGGTTGGTTTGGGGGAAACAGAAACAAGATATGGTTTTACAGGTGGTTTTGATGGAATGCCCTCAGCGCTTGCCCTGCCTAATTCTTCAATAATTGATCCAGGGACTGCTTCGTCTCTGTACTGAAGGCTGCTAATGAAACCTCCGAATGTATCAGTAGAGTGTTTAAAGAGATAAAATACATCCTCCATGGCATATTTACCGTCGTCGTCTTGTGCTTGTTGGATTTGTTCTGTTCCAACATGTTCCCCGTCGATGTAATAATTAATCTCTCCAATCACGTGATCAACGGTTAAAGCTACACGATACCAGCCATTAGGTCTTAGCTTTCCTGAAAATGAATTGCTTCCAATTCCGTTGCTTGGGCCAATTAAAAACTGAGCACCTTCAAAATCGTTGAGGGCGACTAATGATCTTATTTTGTTATAGGATCTAACAGTATAATAAAGATCCGCGATAATAGTGTATTGGTTTACCAGCCAGTCGGATCCGCCATTTGGCTCGCCGCTATGATAAACATCTAGTCCGCTAAAATCGGATTCAGGGTTACTATTCGGAAAGCTCATTACCATTGGATCTGTGCCGTTGATATCTTTTACATTAAAGTCACTTGCTTTACCGAACTTAGCTTCGCCTTGATCAAAATTCCATTCGAGATCTTGTCCGATTTTCGCAGTCAGGCCGTCTGTGAAGTTCCATTGGCCCGTGATTTCTGCTTTTGAAGTATTCGCCGTAATTATTAAAAGTATCCAAATGTAGACACTGGTTTGGTAAGTAATTAGGTTAGAAATGGATTTTTTCATTGGTATGCGAGTTTTACAAATTGAATTGAAAATTTCAACCCTCTCACCAGAAAGTGCAAGGATCAAAATTCAATTCATTAGAATTAATCCAATTTTTTTAACTCAAGGAACGTCCGAGGAAGATGAGGATTGCAATGAAGATTAATATAAATATGGCAGAGTAAGCTACTGGGAAAGTTCCTGATGAGAATTGCGAAATGATTTTTTGTTCTCGTTTTTTGATGTTGGTTTTATCTGCGCTGAGCGACTCCTCCCATATTGGGCGAAATAGCATGATAGTAAGTGAGGCAGGCGCATTAATGATAAATTTTACTAATGAAGGAAGGAAGGTTTTGATGACTATATGTTCAGCTGCTCGGTTGATACTGTTGAAAGTTTTATCTATGCCACTATACAATAATTTTGCTCCCTTGCGATAGAACCAGTCGAAATCAATTGAAATTGTTCTAGTACGTTTGAGCATGGGAAGAAATAGGAAAAACGATAGGCCAGAGAAAAGTAGCATTTGAAACTTCGTGGCAACATGATCAAAGTGTTTGATATAGATTGCATAAAAGGAGACTTGTTCAACTAAAATATCGCTATTAGGTATTATGCTATAAAGTTGGCCGGGGTTAAGACCTAAGTAAATGCAAAGAAAAGCCATTAAACTCATTCCGGCTATCATAGCGCGTGGTGCTTCTTTAGATCTTAGTCCGCGGTCGACGTTAAAGAAAACAAAGAATGGAAATTTAATGCCAGTATGTAGCATAATCCCTGCTGAAGCGACTTTGAGTGCTAACCAAGCCCACAAATAGTTTTGGTGTTCGGCAGCTGCAGTAATAAGAGTTTTACTGATGAAGCCGCTGGTCAGTGGCGCACCTGAAACAGCGAGTGCTCCGATCATTACTAATACCATAGTGATTGGCATTGTTTTATAAAGGCCGCCAAGTTCAGTGCATTTACTTTTGTTAGTACGGTACATCACAGCCCCGGCTGCCATCCAAAGTAGAGATGTATAAATAATACTGCAAAATGTACTGGCCACAACTCCAGCGATTGCAAGTTTGGTTCCGATTCCAATTCCACATATCATGAATCCTACTTGGTTAATTATGCTATAAGCTAAAATTCTTCGTATGTCGTTTTCGAGTAGGGCATAAATGATGCCATAGACTGCCATAATACAACCGATTGGAATTAAGATCTCTTCACCGGGAAACCCTCGAACAAGCGTGTAAACTGCTGTTTTGGTTGTATATGCACTTAGGATAACCCCACCAAAAATAGTTGACTCAGGATAAGCGTCTGGTAGCCAACTGGAGAATGGGACTGCAGCTGCGTTTATCAATATGCCAATAAGGATGAAATTTTTGGCTACAGTATTTTGGTAAATATTCTCCTTAGTGAAATCAATAGATCCGGTTTCGTGGATCGTGAGTAGTATTCCTGTAAGTAATACGAGTCCACCACCTAAATGGACGAGAATGTACCTTTGTGCAGCGAGCCTTGATCTTTTGTTATTTCGAGCAAGTATTAGGAAAGTTGAGGATATAGCCATCAATTCCCAGAAGAGATACCAACTGATCATATCTCCGGCGAATACAACACCTAATGCACTTCCAACATATACCAATGCAGCAGTATTTTGGAGTCTGCAACGTTCACTCCATGAAAAGATTAGTGCTCCAAAAGCACTCAGAGTGAATATATATCCAAAAGATTTGCTTGTGGAATCTACTCGCAGAAGCGTAAGGTCAAATCCAAGAAATTCGGGTGTAACATTGCTGCCTTCGACTAGTTGTGAAACGGCATAGACCCCAAAAAATGCTAAGGCTATAGCTCCAACCTTCCGAGCTCTAGCAGGTAAAATTAGCAGTACAAATGCTCCAATTATCAGAAGGAATGCAGGGGGTATATTGTTAAGGAGTGTCATCGTAATAATCCTCATTTGCTTTTAGGAATACGCTAAGTCCTTTTGCTAGTAGGATAGATCCGCTACAGGCAATTAGTCCAAACATACCGTAGAATCCAAACCAATTACTAATGTTTCCCAAAACCGATGATTCGAGATCTTCAAAATGTTTGTGTCGATGAATGAAGAATTCAAGTAATACTGAAATACTGCAGATAATCCACATGGCTTTCCAGAATGAAGCGCTAATATAAGGATTGTCCATAGCGGGAGAGGTTTCTTCTGGTGTTTTAGTTTTGGCTTTCGCCTTATTCGTAGTTGTGTTTTTTCGTGTCACTTTTTTCTTTGTAGCCATGCTTGATTAGTTGCTTTTTGCGTACACGTTTAAAAATTGCTCCACGAATTGGTACATGGTGTTAGAAAAGAAAAATACTAACAGGCATCCTGTAGCCGTGAGTAACATTGGAATGACCATTAGCATGGATGGTTCTGAAGCTTTATTATACTTCGATTCATCTGATGGGGCCGCAAAGAATGCTTTATATGTTATTGGAAGAAAGTATGCAGCGTTGAGTAGTGAGCTGATAAGGAAAATAACGAAAGCCCACTGCTGATTGGAATCTAGGGTGCCATTGAGTAAATACCATTTACTGATGAACCCGCCAGTCGGAGGCAGCCCAATTACGCAAAGTGAACCGAGGAAAAACGCTATCATTGTGAGTGGTATCTTTCGTCCGATCCCGTTCATTTGGCTGATGTATTTAGCTCCACAAGCTTCGTATATCGCTCCGGCGCAAAGGAATAGTGTGATTTTACCAACGGCATGCATGGGGATATGTAGTGCGGCTCCAGCAATGCCGCTTTCAGATGCCAATCCGACTCCTAGTATTATATAAGAAAGTTGGCCGATGGTGGAGTAAGCCAAGCGTGCTTTCAGATTGTCCTGGGATAATGCGATAAGGGAAGCGGTAATCAGAGTGATGCCTGCTATAATGCAGATAATCATTGTGAGTGATGGCGTGTTGGCCAATTTGTCTACTCCGAATATTCCGGTCATGATGCGAATGATAGAAAAGACACCAACCTTAACCACGGCAACTGCGTGCAGAAGTGAACTTACAGGGGCAGGGGCAACCATCGCTCCTGGTAGCCAGGCGTGAAATGGCATCAATCCGGCTTTGGCAAAACCGTAAAGGAACATTACTGCTAATACCGTTAAGAGGGTGTTGCTGGTTTGGTCTTTGAAAACACCGCCCCCCATAAAGTCGAGACTGCCAGTTTGCTGGTAAACTATAATCATTGCAGGCAAAGCCAATCCGACAGATGTGGTGAGTAAATAGATGAGATACTTACGTCCCCCTTTGATAGCTTCGTCATCTTGATTATGGGTAACCAATGGATAAGTTGACAAAGATAGTATTTCATAAAAAATAAACATCGTCAGCAGATTGGCAGAAAAAGCAACACCGACGGCAGAGGATATTGCGATGGAAAAACAGGAGTAAAACCTAGTTTGCGAAAGGTCGTTTTTTGGGCGAAGTAGGCCGATTGAATAAATGGTTACAGGTATCCAAAGTGTGACTGAGACAAAGGCGAATAAAAGTCCTGCTCCATCGACCTTGAAAGATAGCCCAACGTTTGGCAGTAGATTAATAAGAGTAAAAGTATAAAGTTTTCCATCTAATACCCCTGGAACTAGCATTAGTAGTAAAGCCAGTTTTATTATTGCTGCCAAAAAGATGATTGCCTCTCTAATATTTGGTGCACGTCTACATAACGAGATTAGAACTGCCGCCATCGATGAGATGATGACGATCCAAAATGGGGTGGCTTGTGCTTCTTCCATGTTCTATGGTGCGGGAATCTCTGGTAGGGCTTTGGCTATGAAATCGGTTATCAAGGTGTCGGTAAATATTCCAAGTGCAATCAGGCTAAGCGTCACAATTAATGTTGGTATGAGCATGCTGATTGGGGCTTCATCACGAGGGATAGTTTTGTTTCCCTCTTTCGCTGGGTTGGGTACTTTGTTATATCCGATTTCAATAATACGAAATAGAATGACTGCCTTTATCAAGCTGGAGATCAATAGGGCTCCAACAAAATGCCAAGTACCTGCTTGAGCAGCTCCTTGGATAAGGTAAAATTTGCTAAAAAAGCCACAGGTGGGAGGTACTCCTATTAATGCAGCCATGGTAATGACCAGAGCTATAAATGTAATCGGCATCTTGTAAAAAAGGCCGTCTAGCTTTTTGAGTTCCACTTGCCCAGTTCTAAAGAGAATGCAGCCAATGACCATGAAAAGTGCTGAAGTCATAGCGGCATCAGCAATAATGTGGTATACCGCGCCCTTAAGCCCTGGGTCGTTGGCAAGCCAGGCACCCCCGACCATATAGCCGATTTCTGAGACGATAAAGTAACAGGCGATCTTTCGTAAATTTGTTTGAGTTAAGGAGAAGAATGATCCAACTAAAATTGCGATACTTGAAAGAAGTAATGCAGCGGTTTGTATATTGGGTGATTTGAGAACATAGTCGATCGAATAGACCGTAATCATAATCCGTATCATGGCATAAACGGAAACTTTTGTAGCTAAGGGGGCAAGTAATGCTCCACTAGCGGTTGGCGCATAAGTGTATGCATTTGGCAACCAGCCGTGCATTGGAAAAAAAGCCATTTTTGCCCAGGCTCCTACTATGATCAGTACGAAACCCACAAATACTGTCTGTGAAGTCTGTAGTGTTTGTGGGATGAGTAGTGAAAGGTTTTCGATATTAAGTGTGCCAGTCTTTACAAATACAAAACCCACGCCAAGTAGGTACAAGCAGGCTCCCATTGTGCCCATAATAAGGTAGTTGAAAGATGCCATGTATGATCGGCCTTTTCCATATGCTATTAATGCGTAGCTTGATAGAGCGGCAATCTCCATAAAAACATACAGGTTAAAAATATCACCTGTAATAGTAATGCCAAGTAGCCCTGTAACTAAAAGGGAAAACAGTGCGAAAAAATATCGTTGTTGTCCTGCGAGCTCGCGATTAACGCTTTGGCTAGAAAAAATAGCGGTTAGGAGGGAGATAATTGTGACTGCTGTCAGGATGAGACCGTTCAGGTAGTCGACAGTAATTTGAATTCCTACAATACCGTATTCACCTTTATCACCCCAGCCTCCAAGTTGATAATGGATAACACCTGATTCACTATTTAATATATTAAAAATGAGGCAAAATGAAGATAGGCATGAAATGAATAATCCGGAAAGTACAATAGGAAAAGAGAGTTTAGGTCGATACCAACTTGTTAATGCGGCCAATACCGCTCCAAGAAGCGGTGCCAACACAATAAAAATTGGCAGATGCTTGATCATTTGGTTTGGTTATTGAGGATTTCATCCTCATCGAACGAGTCATGTTGTTGATAAACTTTCTGGGCCAAGGCTAATCCAACTCCTAATGTTGCGACACCGACCACAATTGCAGTTAACATAAGGATTTGAGTAAGGGGATTAGTCACTTTGTCGATATTGGGATTATCAAAAGTGTGGTTAGCCCCTTCTGTTAGAATTGGAATTAAAGCGTCATTTTTAGCTCCGATAGAGATGAAAAATAAAATAATTCCGGTTTGGAAAATGGCCATTCCTATACATTTTTTGATTAGATTACCTTGGGCCAACATTGACCAAAGTCCTGTCATCATGAGAACTACGACAACTATGTAATTAAATTTTGGGATGATGTCTTCCAATTATAATCCTTTGTCGAACCGGCCGTTTGAGGCCAAGTTAATATAAATGCCTATCATGCTAAACATGACCGTTATTCCAACTCCAATCTCGACTAGTAAAATACCGTGAGATCTTGCGTATGCCTTATCTCCTGGAAGAACAGAATCAAGTGCTGAATAATCCAAGTAAACTCCGTCCATGAGTATGCACGCTAAGCCGACCATCGCATAAATTAGTACGCCTAAAGCGGTTAGAATCATTATCTTCTTTTCCGTCCATTGCTGCAGAACATGTTTAAGATCAAAAGAGATGGATAGTAGAATGATGCTTGCGCCGAGAATTACGCCACCTTGAAATCCTCCGCCAGGGCTATAGTGCCCGTGTGCAATTACGTATAATGCAAACAGTTGCATAAATGGTACCATTATTCGACTGGCTTGACGGATGATTAGACTGTCGGTTGGGTCGTATGCTGGTGGCGAGGTAATGATATCTGATTCTGTTACTTTTGATTTGGCATTATCAATACGGAGTATTGAATAAATTGCAATGCAAGCAATGAAGACTACGGTTGTTTCAAGTAAAGTGTCAAAACCCCTATAATCTGCGAGTACCGTAGTTACAATATTTGGTACGCGTGCGTCAGTAATACTGTTCGCTATATAGTAAGGCGCCATTGTGGAGTTCACTGGGGATTTAGGGTCACCCCAGTCGGGTAAATCGGGTAGGGCACTGAGTAAAAAAGCTCCAGTTCCAAATGCGATTAATCCTGCAAATATTTTGAACGCTATACGGGGTGATTTAGGTGTGGCTGCAACGCCTGTATTATAAATTGTCGCAACGATGAATACGGTGCTTACTCCAGCGCCAACGGCAGCTTCAGTAAACGCGACATCTACAGCACCCATTGTAGTCCAGATTAGACACATAAGAAAACTATAAGCTCCGAATACAATGGCAGCGCTCATCAAGTTTTGCATTGCTAATGCACTAATGCCAAAGAGGATTGCTAATATTAGAAATAGCGTGTCGTAATGCCAGATAGGCAAGTCTGCCATTATTTATTCTCTCCTTTCTTGTTCCAAGGTTTAGCTCCAGCGCGTTCTCCGGCATCCATCATAGCGTGCGTTGCTGTTGGGCATCCAATGAAAACAAAGTTAATGATAAGGAGGATTTTAAGAGCTAAAATCCAGTTCAGATCTCCTTGGCTGCCGACGGCAAAAATACAGCCAGCCAAGATTAGTACGGTTGAAAGTGTGTCGCCTTTTCCGGCGGCGTGCATGCGCGTGTAAAAATCAGGAAATCGAAGTAGTCCGATAGATGTTCCTAAAAAGAAAATTAATCCCACAACAATGAAGAAGAAAGCGGCATATTCCATTAGGAATTCCCTCCTTTCTGTTCAAGACATTTTCGATGTTGATAATAGCGGGAGGCGGCGATGGAAACGATGAAGTTGAGTAGCCCGTAACCCAGAGCGATATCAACGAACATGTCTAGTTGGCCAAAAAGTATTCCTGAAAATAAAAGCAGTACAATTGATTTAGTGCCGATTACGTTTACTGCGACTAGCCGGTCAATTACAGTTGGGCCTTTAATAACTCGTATTAGTACAAGTAGCATTAGGCCAATCAGCGTGACACCTGCAATGGTAATGAATGAATTCAATTCTCTTTTTCGAAAACTTTAATTATTCGGCGTTCCATTTCATCGGACTCTCCTGGAAGTCCTGAAGCGGCTTTTTCTGTTAGAGCATGTACAAGGAATCTTTTTTCTTCCACTCGTACCGTAACTGTACCCGGAGTTAGGGTAATGGAATTTGCTAAAACAAACATAGAAATTTCCTCTGTCACATCTGTTTTAAACTGAACCATTTTCGGGGAAATCAGATCATTCATCCTAGGAGAGAGTGCAACCTTAAGGACATGAATATTTGAAAGAACAATCTGCCAAAAAAGCCAACACATATAGGGTATGAATCGAATTGTTCGTTTGCTGAATTTTTTGAACGAGATGTGGTCATTCGGAAATAGCAAGTCTTTACACCACAAGGCCACTAATGTTGAACATATTATCCCCATTCCAATATGCAGAGGGTCATACTTTCCAGAAAGTACCAGCCATGGTAGAAATAATAGAATAAATGCACTGGTGAATTTCATTGATATTACTAAACCCGATTATTACAGCATCATTTGATGCGCGGGCAAATTACGCGTCAAAACTTTTCACTTCAAGAATTTTACTAAGTGTTATTTGCCGATACAAAAAGTGCTGAATATCGAGTCCAGTAAATTTTCCGTAGTTGTCTTACCGACTATTTCCCCGATCGCATTTGTGGATATTCTTAAATCGACGGAAACGAGATCTAGTTCCGTGCCGGACTGGAGTTGATAGATAGATGCTTCCAATGAGGTTTTGGCTCTATCAAGTGCATCCTGATGGCGAGAATTCACCATTACTTCAAGCATCTCTGAGGTGATTTCTCCATCCCATACTGATTTTTGGATGGCATCTTTTAAAGATTCTATACCTTCGCCGTTAATTGAGCTGACTGATACAATTTCACTGTCCTGTATCTTTTTTGGATCAAGAACTGCAGGCAGGTCGCTTTTATTTAAAACCACTATGTGTTTTCGGTCGCTCAAATCGGCCAAGCTTGATTTTGAATCTGCTGTCAATGGTTCGGATGAATCAAGTACGTATAGGATAAGGTCTGCTTGTTTCAGCGAGTCGAGACTTCGCTTAACCCCTTCTTGTTCGACTTGATCATCGGTTTCCTGTAAACCGGCAGTGTCAATAAAAACAACCAGAATCCCCCTTATTTGCGCTTCTTCGGAGATGGTGTCACGCGTTGTGCCTGCAACATTTGAGACGATAGCACGATCGTGGCCAAGTAGTTGGTTTAAGAGGCTGGATTTCCCTGCGTTAGGCTTGCCGATAATTGCTACTCGGATGCCGCGTCGAATTAGTTGGCCGTCGTTAGCCGTTGCCATTAGTTTTTCGATGAGTGATTTAGCTTTTTCAAGGCGCTGAATTAATCCATCCATCGTGTCTGGTTTAATATCTTCATCGGGGAAATCAATATGCGCTTCAACATGTGCAAGTACATGCATTGTGTCGTCGCGAAGCTGATTAATCCGCTGGGATAGTTTCCCCTCTAATTGTTCATTTGCGGCGCTTAAGGCCATACTGGTACGAGCGTTAATAAGATCTGATACTGCTTCTGCTTGTGTAAGGTCTATTCGTCCGTGAAGAAATGCACGCTTAGTAAATTCTCCTGGGACAGCAAGTCGAGCTCCGGATTTTAGGGCTGCATCCAATACGCTCTTAGTTGCTTGTATGCCGCCGTGACAATTAATCTCAATTATATCTTCTCTAGTGAAAGTAGCTGGTGCTCGCATAACTGATACCATTACCTCATCAAGGCGTTTTTTGTTTAAGTGAATATAGCCGTAATGAATTGTATGTGATTTAGCGTTAGCAAGGTAATTTTCAGATCCAGACCGCGACTGGAAAATGCTATCACCAATAGTTACAGCATTTTCACCAGATATTCTTATTATAGCGATGCCACCTTCGCCTAATGGTGTGGCAATTGCGGTGATAGTGTCTTCAAACATATTGGTTGTTAACGTAGGCAGCTGCCTTTTTGAATTTCATCGTTACGGCCCTCTAGGAATAGGCGGGCTTTTTCATAGCTTTTTTTGTGAAGGTAATGGAGAAGCTCTCTGTCAGTGTTTTTAGGTAGTTCTGATACTAATTTATCGATGTGGTTGAAATGCATCATTAAATCTGGATTAGTATTTTTGCTGATCGTGCTTACAGCTGCTTCGAAAGCCAGTAGAGCTTTCAGTAAATCATCTTCTTTTGTCATGTGGCAAGTGTGCCTGTTAGTTTTATGCAAACCAAGCTTGGTGTGGGATTTGGGCTTAGACTTTGTTATAGTTTTTGCATGCACGATTTTATACGTGCCATTTTTAGTGGACTGATTCCTTTGTTGTTCCTTTTGGCGGGATCGCAGGGTGCGGTAGACTTGAATCGATCTGCATTTACGTTCAAGACGCCTTTGCAGGTTGTTTATATAATTGAACCTTTAATTAGTCCTTTGCCAGAAACACAATGGATGCCAGCCCGTGAACGTGATAGGCAAGGTGTGTATGTCGAGTTTGGTGAACTAGTCATACTTATTCTGGATCAAGGATTTGTACTGGATAAGGTGATACGAGGCGTCGATCTTAAACTGGTTCAGGAATTTGCTCCAAACTTATTCATTCTGCGAGCTCGTTCGGTTGAAGATGCGTTGATAATCGCTCATGAAATCTCTAGACGTGATGGTGTGCAATTAAGTCACCCTATTCGTCGTCGTCCAATGAGTAAAAAGTCTCATTTGGCTCAGCGTCCAAATGATCCATTATATCCGCTCCAGTGGACTCTTGAAAATCGGGATACTAAGACAGGGGCTATAATTGGCCCTGAATTTAATATGAGGGAAGCCTGGTCCTTTGCTACTGGAAAAGGAGTTGTAGTTGGGATTGTGGATGATGGTGTGGATTTGAATCACACTGAGTTTCTTGAACAAGGAGTCGAGGATTTGCATTACAATTTTACAACTACACAGGCTAAGGGTAATCCCAGCATTGAAGAGCAATCCCATGGAACTGTTGTCTCGGGGATTGCTATTGCAAAGTGGAATAATGAAAAAGGTATTTCTGGAGTGTCCCCTGAGGCTAAATTTGCGAGTCAGATAGTATGGGATATGGACGATAATTTCGCAAACGAGTTGGAAGTGGCCAATATGTTTCGTTTCCGAAATAATGATATTCATATCCAGAATCATAGTTGGGGTTCGAGTTCTATTGAGCAATTGGCTGTTCCTGAGGTTCAGTTGAAGGCAATTGAAAGTGCAATTAATAATGGGAGAAAAGGTAAAGGGGTGATAATGATTAGGGTTGCTGGTAATGAACGCAGTAGTGATTGGAGCGCTCATGATGATGGATATTCAAATGACCCTCGTGTTGTCACTGTCGGCGCGGTCGGCCATGGTGGTAGAGTTGCGGGGTTTAGTAATGCTGGGGCCTGTGTTCTTTGTTCTGGGCTAGTGGGCGCGGATTCAGGTGAGTATCCGATCTACTCAACGGATCGCATGGGGAAACTAGGCTGGAATGATAAGTCCAATCCGGATAATCCAGAGGTTGGTAGTTATTTTCCGATTGAGAGAGGAGGGAATTCATTCTCTGCACCCCAGATTGCAGGCTTGGTTGCATTGATTTTAGAGGTCAACCCTAGACTGACTTACCGTGATGTTCAGCAAGTTCTTGTTAATTCGTCACGTCATTATGATTTTTCTGATCCATTTCTTAATTCAAATGCGGCGGGATACAAGTTTAGCATAAATACCGGATTTGGAGTGCCTGATGCAGGCGCTGCTGTTCGTTTAGCTAGGCGCTGGATAAATAAAGGGCGTTTAGTTGTGAACTCTTATAAACAGACTTCCATAAAAAATATTCCGGATGATGGTTTATTAGTTGAAGTTATGTTTAACAATGAAAAAACGGTATTTAATGCTAGTCCTGGGAATGGCCTCATTCCAGATGAAGATACGAATTTAGTTCCAATTGTAGATGTTGGTAAGGCCCTTAAGCCAATTACGGATGATCTTACTGGTAAGGCTGCCTTCATTCAGCGTGGGGGTGCAGACTTTTCGGAGAAGGTAAGATATGCAGCGGATGCAGGTGCAGTTTTTGCCGTGATCTACAACAATAATGGAGGGGATGATCGATTTATAATGGGGGATTTAAATTTTGCGCCCATTCCGGCTGTGTTTTTATCCCAAAATGATGGCGAAGAAATTAATAATATAAGCAAGAGTGCTACGGTTGATTCATTACTGTTGAAATTGAATTTGAATCAGGCATCAACAAAAATCAATGTTCCTGATTCACTGATATGTGAACAGGTAGGTATAAGGGTTGAAATGGAGCATCCTGTTCGAGGGGATATTCGTTTGACTGTTAAGTCACCTTCAGGAACGCGAAGCGTGTTGCAGGCAAATGTTCCAGATGCCAGTTCGTGGCGTTCAGATTGGACCTTTTGGACAAATCAGTTTTTTTATGAATCATCTAAAGGTAATTGGATAGTTGATATATCAGATTTGGCCAAATCTTTTAACGGGGTATTACGTCAAGTCGAATTGACTATACGTGGAACGGAAATAATTGATCTTGATAATGATGGGCTATCCGACGAATGGGAGATGTCTAACTTTGATTCCCTTAGCGAGGAAGCGCTTGGTGATCCGGACCTTGATGGTCTTTCTAATGTGTTTGAACAGTCTGTAAATTCAAGCCCAGTCAAATTTGTTAGACATTTAAATATTCGGCAAAATTTACTTTCTAATAATCGTTTGCGTTTTAGTTGGCCGGCATGGAAGGGATTTCAATACCAAGTTCAAATTTCAAAAAATATAGATGGTCCTTGGGATACAATTGCAGTTGTGTTGCCAGGGAAATATGAGGGCGAGTGGTTTGAAGATATTAAAAATAAAAGTAGAAGGTTTTTTCGATTGAAAACAGAACTCAAGCCATGATGCAGTATTTGGATAATAATAGCTTTTTTTCTGAATCTAAGATTAGCTCAAATCAAGGCAAAGATATTTGCGAAGCAGTAATCTTAGCAGGCGGAAAGAGCTCTAGAATGGGCAAGGATAAATGTTCGCTTACTTTGGGCGGGAGAACCTTGCTAGATCACACAAAAGAAGCCTTGTTGTCTGCAGGGTTTGATCCACAAGTGATTGTTAATGATCTGTTGCCGAACCTTGGTCCGATTGGGGGCGTGGTTACAGCACTTCAAAAGACTAAGCGGCATTGTGTTATGTTTTTAGGTTGTGATATGCCTTTTTTGTCAGGCCGCTTGTTGAATGATTTTTTTGAGATGGCAATGCAGGCTGATACGGCGATATTTTCAAAGCACTTTAAAGGCTTTGGTTTTCCATTTTTAATATACTGTAATGAGCTTGTAAAAGTTCAAGAGCAGATTTCTGCTGGTGAGTTTTCATTGCAGCTTTTAGCTAAGAAATTGTCTGCAAGACCTTGGCTTCCTTCGAAGCTTTTTGAATCTCAGTTGTTTAACATTAATTCACCTGAGGATTTTATTGAAGCAAAGCGTCGCATAAGAGATAGATGATTATGAATTTATATAGATATTATTTATTATTAGTCTTGTTTTGTTGCACTGCTGTTCATTTCGTTGCTCAAGAACGGTATGAATTTTCTAGGCCTTTGATGGGCATGGCATTTCGAATTGTCATATATTCAGAGGACGCCTCAGTAGCGAAGAAGGCGAGTGAGAGTGCCTTTGATAGGGTTGCAGTAATTAATGCGATTATGAGTGACTATGATCCCTCAAGTGAGCTGAGTAAGCTCTCTGACTTAGCGGGAAGTGGTACGGCTGCGCGAATTAGCAACGATCTGTTTCAGGTGTTGCAGTCTGGTCAAATTTTGGCAGGTAAATCAAATGGGGCATTCGATGTTACTGCTGGCGCGGTGACAAGATTATGGCGGAGAGCGAGGAGTTTGAAGAGAGTTCCTCCAGAGGATGTTATAAATAATGCGAAAAACTCGTCAGGTTTTCGGCATCTAAAATTAAATAAATCTCAAAAGACTGCTGAATTATTTAAATCTGGATTGCGATTAGACTTAGGTGGTATAGCGAAAGGTTATGCGCTTGATGAAGCATTGAAGGTGCTGCGAAATAACGGTTTGCCAAGGGCTTTAGTTTCAGCTGGAGGTGATATTGTTGCTGGAGAACCGCCAGTAGGTAAACAAGGATGGAAGATTGCTTTATTGGGGTTAAGTGATTCCAAGACGGAGTATATTTGGTTAAAAGATTGCGCAGTCGCCACTTCTGGTGATTTGTTTCAATTCTTAGAGTTAGAAGGGAAAAGGTATTCACACATAATTGATCCGCGTACAGGTATGGCTATTTCTGAGCAGCGGTTAGTTCACGTGCTAGCTCCAAATGCTATGCTAGCAGACAGTTTGGCTACTACCATTAGCGTGATTGGTCAAAAGAAGGGTTTACTATTAGTTGCCGGGGATACGAGATTGGGTGGGCGAGTTGCCTTTCGTAATAAATTTGGTCAAGTGGAGGAGGTTTCAAATCAAGTTTTTCAGACTTGGCCGAGAGTTGCTGAATAACTCGCCATTCATTAAAAAAGCCCGCAATTTATTTGCGGGCTTTTTATTAAGATTAGTTTTTTTCGATCAGGCGTTGTTTCCCGTGATTTGAAGGTACTCTCGGTCTTTAATAATACCTGGAGCAGGTGCAGGGTAATTGCCGTCTGGATTAGTTTTTAGTGGTGCTTCAGATTCCATATTAAGCTCTTCTGCATTTGGGCAGAGGTCATGATCGTGATTCAGCACCTTGTCATAGGTAACTTCTTGTCCTGTGTGAGTTGCAAAACGGCCCATAGCAGAAACAACGCTTGCTTTTACTCCTCGTTCACATTCGTTAAACGGCTTATTATCACGGATTGCAATCATAAGATCGTTCCATTCATCTTGATAAGGATTACTTTCTCGGCCGGGATACGCCCATGCAACAGGATCATTGAAGCTTTGGCCCTTAAAGATTTTGCATGGTGCAGGAGCATGTCCGGCTTGGGATATAATTCCTAAGCCTTTTGTGCCGTGAGCGTAACTTGCAAAATCACCATGACAGCCATTCATGGTTCGACCATGCATATAGAGTTTAGCGCCATCTTTAAATGTATACTCAACTGTATATGAGTCGAGGTTTTGGTCGACGTAATCTTGGCCACTGGGGGCTTGGCGATAGTGTCGACCTCCAGCTCCTTGGGCTTTTATTGGCCAGTCATCCTTCATCCAGCAGCATTCATCAATGTTGTGAATAAAATAGTCACTAAATGAGCCGCCGCTGGCCCATATAAAGCTGTGGAATCGTCGGATTTGATAAAGTAATTCGTTTTCGTCCTTTTTTGGTGGCAATGAAAAGCATGATGCCACAGGTCCATGAAGGCGATACGCACGAAGTAAATTAATATCTCCAAGTTCGCCGTCTTGGATACGGTTAAATAGTTCTCCACGTGCTCTGCTGTGTCGGCACATTAGTCCGACTCCAACTTTAAGGTTTTTCTTTTTTGCTTCTTCGTTGAGTGAAAGCATACGCTTGGCAGTAATCCCATCTGGACAGACTGGTTTCTCCATGAATACGTTTAGACCGCGTTCAATTGCCTTTTTGTAATGAACCCATCGAAATGCACAAGGTGAGGTAAAAATAACAACATCTCCTTTATCGAGATTGTCCATAGCCTTGGAGTAGCCATCAAATCCAATATATCGACGATCTTCTGGGACATCTACTCGATCCTTTCCTCGACGCTTTAAGGAGCGGAAACTATTATTCATGTTGGCTGAGGATACATCCGCCATGGCAACTAGTTTGGTTCGGGCTATGTTTTCTGGAACAGCTAATGCATTAGCTGCAGCACCAGTGCCTCGGCCACCGGCTCCAACTAGAGCGACTTTGGTAAAGTCATCTGTAGATGAATGTACGTGAGGTATTGCAATGCCTGCTAAAGCTGAGCTGGCTGTTATCGTCCCTGTGGTCTTTATGAAATCGCGACGGTTGCCGGACATCGAATCTTTGGACTTGTTCATCGCAGATATACTTACTCTGCCAAAACTAGTGTCGTCAACTTCATTCATGTTTTAAACCTAATAATTGACTATTGATTTTAACTTTTCGGTAAAGGATCATTGGTGTAGTCAAAACCGGACTTAATACTCATTTATTGCTATTGTATTTAATTTCAATGTCTTGTGCAAAAATCAGTTTACTAAATAAGCCATTCGGTGTGCTACCAATGACTCTTGTTTTGTATTGGTTTTCAGATATTTCAGGCTTTACGACGGATTTGGTTTTTTCTCGAGATGTGCTGCCAATCCTCTCGGACAAATGTTTCCACTGTCATGGGCCTGATTCTAAAAAAGCTCGCAAGGGGAATCTTAGGCTGGATGATGAAGTTGATGCTAAAAGAGATCGAGATGGCTATCGAGTGTTAGATCAAGTCAATCCTGC
>NYWG01000017.1 GCA_002684915.1 Verrucomicrobiales bacterium | reverse complement strand
TTGATTATCATTTACGGTTTACTAGCCATTCCATTCAGCTCTTACATTCAGCCCATTATTGTAATGGCTGCTATCCCTTTCGGACTGATTGGAGCCGTATGGGGACATGTTGTTATGGGTATGGACGTCACTATACTATCCGGATTTGGAGTAGTCGCACTCACCGGAGTAGTAGTAAATGACAGCCTCGTAATGGTTGATTATGTTAACCGAAAACGCAGTATCGGGTTGAAAGAAATTGAAGCCGCCCGCCAAGCTGGGATGTCACGTTTTCGACCAATTATATTGACGTCACTGACCACCTTCGCCGGACTGACTCCCCTTCTACTTGAAAAAAGTCTGCAAGCAAAATTCCTTGTCCCAATGGGAATATCACTGGGTTTTGGAGTTATTTTCGCCACTGTTATTACATTAATTCTCGTTCCTGCAATGTATCTAATTCTTGAAGACATTCGAAGTTTACTTCAAAAAGTTCGAATCTTTCTCTTTGGACCAAAGTAAAAACTTTAAGCGCCACCCTTGGTCAAGCGCTTGGCTTGAAGTGTTTACATGACTAGGGTCCTCTGCGTGAAACGATTACTTTTCTGTTTTTTATTATTTCTACTTCTATCGCTTCAGGCTAAAGCAAACACTAAACCTAATATACTTTTCATCATGGTGGACGATCTTGGCAAAGATTGGATCTCATGCTACGGCGCTGACAATATCAAAACCCCAAATATAGACAGTTTAGCCAAAGGCGGTCTAAAATTTCATAATGTATGGTCGATGCCACAGTGCACGCCAACTCGTGCTACATTACTAACTGGCCAATATCCTTGGCGGACCGGATGGGTTAACCATTGGGACGTACCACGATGGGGAGTTGGCTATTTCGACTGGGAAAAGTACATCACTTTTGCAAAAGTAATGAAAACTGCCGGATACAGCACAGCAATTGCCGGTAAATGGCAAATAAACGATTTCCGGATTGAGCCTAATGCACTTAAAAAACATGGATTCGATGACTGGGCCGTATGGACAGGTTATGAAACCGGAAATCCACCAAGTGGCGAACGATACTGGAATGCCTATATCCACACTCGAAAAGGCAGCAAAACATATGATGGCAAATTTGGACCAGACGTATATTGCAATTTCATTATCAATTACATGAAGCAACATCGTAACGATCCGATGATGATCTACTTCCCAATGGCACTGACACACGGACCACTTGTGAAAACTCCTAATGAACCAAATGCAACTGAAAGCAAAGATAAACTCAAGACCATGGTACGCTATACTGATACTCTCGTTGGCAAACTAGTAGACACACTAGACGAATTAAATATTCGTGAACGTACAATCGTGATTTTCACTACCGATAATGGAACCAGCGGAGGATTACGAGGCACAATAAACGGGGTAAGACCTAGCGGAGGTAAAGGCTCGAAATACGAAGGCGGCGTCTGTCAGCCTTTTATTGTCAACTGCCCCGGATTAGTACCAGCGAATAAAGAAACAAAAGCGCTGACCGATTTCTCAGATTTACTTCCTACCTTTGCCGAACTAGGTCAAGCGAGTCTGCCAAAAGATATTACTCTTGATGGAAAATCATTCGCACCCTTATTACTTGGAAAGACCAATGATTCACCTCGCGATTGGATTATGTCACTTGGCCACGGAGGCGGACGTTTAGATAATGACGGAGTGAGAGGAACACACAATTTTGCAGACAGAGTATTTCGCGATAAAAGATACAAAGTATGGCTTCAGCATAATCCGACTATAACCGCACTGTTTGACCTTCAAAATGATCCACTAGAACAGAATAATCTAATTAATAGCAAAACAACTGAACACCTAAAGGCACTAAATAAATTTCGGGCTATCATTGCAAAACAGCCCAAGGTTGACGAGAGACCACTCTATCGACCTCGTCAGGCAAATCCTTGGGACAAAACACTCCAATCTCAAATAGAAGAAACAAAGAAACCTAAACGAGAGCGACGTAAAAAACGAAAGGCCGCTCTAAAGTTACAGTAGAGTTACTTTCACCAGTAGATAGTAATAAATATGATCCACCCAAACGCAATCATTCATCCAAACGCTAAAGTTCANAAAACTGTTGAGATAGGNCCTTTCTCTGTGGTCGACGAACACGTTACAATTGAAGCTGGCTGTATCCTTGGACCACAAGTATACATCACNGGACACACTCTTATCGGCAACGAAAATCGTTTNCATGCCGGNTGTGTCATCGGGGACCTACCTCAAGATGTTAAANACCAAGGAGAACAAACTCGACTAATTATCGGCGAACAAAANACCTTTCGCGAACACGTGACTGTTCACCGCTCAAACTGCTTGGACGAAGACACCNTAGTAGGCTCTGGGAACATGCTTATGGCTAATAGTCACGTTGGACACAACTCAACCATTGGCGATAGAACTATACTTGCAAATGGAGCATTAGTTGGTGGTCACTCAGTGGTAGGCGACGGAGCATTCCTCTCTGGCAATGCTGTGGTACACCAATTCTGCCGTGTTGGTTCACTGTCAATGATGCAGGGATGTTCAGGTGTCAGCTTAGACCTGCCGCCGTTTACAATCGTTCGAGGAATCAACGGCATGTGTGGGCTAAATATTGTCGGGCTTAAACGCGCTGGTTACTCAAACAATGAACGCCTTGAGCTAAAAAAAACCTACAGAGCATTATTTATGGGAACAGACCTACTTAAGGATGCCGTTGAAAAGGCGCGCAAACAATTTAGTGGATCTCTTTCGCAATTTATAATTAATTTTGTAGCAAATAGCGAACGTGGGACTTGCTCTCATACCAAACGTTAAATTCGTTTTAACATACCCTGTTCTACTTTCCAGCGATGAAGATCAACTGACAATTCGCTTGGCCAGTTTTCCTCTGTGCATGTCATGAACACCTGGCCAAGCGCTTGACCAGTACGACTAATAAGAGGCATCAATCCAGCACGACGCTCTGCATCCAACTCACCCATCACATCGTCAATTAGCAAGATCGGATGTGCACCGTGTACCCCAGCTAAATATTCTGCTTGAGCCATCTTAAGTGCGATAGAAAATGTTCTTTTCTGCCCTTCGCTCCCAAAGTGAATCGCTGGCTTATCATCAAGTGTAAGCTTCAATTCGTCACGATGAGGGCCAATGATCGTACTGCGGTAGCGCAACTCTCTTTCTCGTGATCTATTTAATTCTATAACAAAATCCTCTCTAACACTGGGTTTATACTCTACTTTTGCATCCTCCATTTTAGGTGCAATTTTTCGATAACCTAACCTAACTAAAGGAGATATCTTCTCAACTAGCTGACGCCGAAATATCATCAACTTTTTACCTGTTGAAATCAGTTCTTGAGTAAAACTATCAAGTAGTGACGAATCAGGGGAATCTCGCTTAAGCAATGCATTCCGAGATCGAAGCGACTCGGTATAGCGATGTAAAATCCCGAGATAACCAGGCTGAGTCTGAGTAAGAAGTAAATCAATGAATCGACGGCGCGACTTGGCAGATCCCTTTATAAGATGCAAATCCTCCATGCAGAATACTACAGTCTGAAGCGTTCCAAGATATTCAGCGAGGCGGCGAATTGGTTTTTGATTTAACTTTAATTTTCGCTGATGAGATGACCAATAATACTGAATATTATTCTCCGTTTGACCAAGAGCCACGCCACCTGCAAAAAAAGCCGACTGGCCATGATTAATAATTTGAGAATTACCTACACCCCGGAATGATCTGAGTGTAGAAAGTAGATAAACCGCCTCAAGAAGATTAGTCTTTCCCTGTGCATTATTTCCAAGCAAAAGATGAAAACCCGACTCAAAATCAGCTTCCAGTTTCCGATAATTACGGAAATCACGAAGTTTGAGTGTTGCCAATTGCACACCCAATTCTGCAGGGATAAAACAAAAGGTTCGAGAGTAAAGAATTAAAAACGAAACAAAGCTCCAATTTTTGTTACAACCTCGAATTCCTTCATTACCAAACCCGTCCTCTCATCTAAATAACCTTGGTTCACAACCAAAAACATCTTTGCACCAGGCTTATACTCCCATTGAAAGCGACTATTAACACCAAGTGATTCACTTATATTATCGTATTGCAACATGTTGGATAAAATAAGATCAGGAGTGAAATTATAATTAAATTCTAATCTACTTATGTTTATGTCTAAGTCTTCACCACTCTCTAACTCTATAAGATTTTTTTCAATTTTTCCGCCAAATTTTAGATTTGGCCAAGGAGAAAAATATGACTCTAGACCAAATTGATGACGCAAACCACCATAGTAACCATCCATAGAATAAAAAGGTCCAAAATAAGCTCTTCTATGCATGCCTATATATCCGCGCAAATTGACACCCCACCATTCATAATCACCGGCCGGAATTTCCGTTCCATCAGATATTGAAAAACTCTCTGAAGGCCTATCGGTAATATGACTAAAACTTAGGCCAATTACATCCTGACTCTCAAAAAAGAAAGTAGCTAAATCAAATCTCTGTTTTGTATTAATTACACTATTTCCAATGTCTGTATACATTTCCGCATCGTAACCATGACGAGTATTCCTTAACCAACTCAAGCCATCATGGTAAGGAATAAAATCTAATTCTGCTGTATAACGCCTGTTCCCCCTTCGACGAACAAAACCCATTGCTGGATCAAATTCTTCACCTATCTCAGTAATGCTAGCCGATAGATCAATATTCCTGTCTTCCAAAGAAGAACTAATATTCCAAGCAGGTTCAATATCTTCAATCTCCTCTGAATAAGAGGCTAAAGCATAGGCGTTAACCCTAAAGTTTCTTCCTCCAAACATATCACTACTTCGAAACTGAAAATCCGTACCAGCAAGGACATTCATTTCATCAGAATTTGGATCCCCTATCGTCGATAAAAATCCAATAGATGATTGTTCATAGATATTTTTACTTACCCTGCCTACAAATACATTTCTTGTCCCCTCTTTAGATTCAACAATAGCATCCAAAAATCCAATATTATAAGATTTCACTCTACCAGTTAGTTTCCCTGCAAATTGAATCGGATAAACCTCCCCATCACTACTTAATCCAATACGACGACTAAAAAATGGTATAAGCAATGTAGAAGAACTATCCCGAGATCGACGACTTATTGATTCAGTTCCACCAAAACCGAAAATACCAGAATCCTCTAAAAAGAATTGCCTTTTCTCAGGAAAAAATAATGGAAATCGAGTTAAATTTAATTGCCTTTCATCAACTTCTGTTTGAGCAAAATCTGTGTTTACACTTGCTAATGCTGTTAGACTTGGAGTCAGCCTATATCTTACGTCAAAGCCAAAATCTCCTAATAAATCTGAATCATTCTTGTCGTAATCTTTTTGATAAGTTCCTACAATATAAGGATTGATATCCAAACCAAGACCCTGTTTTAAACCAAACAAACCTAATAAATCACCACATTCTGATACATTAAAACTTTTATTAACTGATCTAGAATTAGCCCACTGACCTCTTTCTCCATATCTACCAATATTTCTATAAACATTGATACCCCAAACCGAATTATTCTCATCAAAACTAATTGACTTAAATGGTATTTCAAATTCTGCAGCCCATCCCCAAATCTGTTTTTTACAACGAGCAACCCAAGCGCCATCCCATTCTGAATTAACGCTAGTATTATTGCTTATACTTGAATCACCTCTTGCACCCAAAGAATTAACACTAAAGTAATAACCATTTCTTCGATCTAGAAATGTATCTAAAGTAATATTTACTATATCCTCAGATCTCATATACTCATCACGCTGCATATTTTTNGCAATTATAGCTGAAGGCGTATCATCAAAACACCAAACAGCTATATATAATGCATTATCATCGTATANNACCCGAAATTCTGTTCTCTGAGAATGGGGAACGTTTTGTTGAGGNCTTTTCTGCAGAAATTCACCTGCAGGCTTTGCTAACTGCCAAACTTCATCATCCAAAACTCCATTAATTTCAGGAGGAATCTCTACTCGAATCGCATTCACCGTGGGACGCCCCCGAAAGGTACCTTTACTACTAGGAACTATTGGTGTGAATTCAACAGCACTTGCCACTTGAATAAAAAATAAAACGGCTACTATAGTCACCCGCTTGAATAACAAACGTTTCGCTTGAGTTTTCAAAAGACTATAAGTCACCAAAAGATTATCCTAGTTTTGGAAAAGACACCTTTAAGTTCAATGTATCATCATGGGCCTTTTGAAGCTTTATTAGACGTTTATAAAGTCGTTTTACTAATGCAGCTTTTGCCTCATCATCAGCGAGATCATTCATCTCAAGAGGATCACGCCTTATATTAAATAAACGAGCCTTTCCTATTTCAGGATAAAGAATCAGCTTCCAGTTGCCCACAGTAACCGAACGCTGCACTCTTAAATACGCACCATACACAGCCTTAACCTGAGATTGTTTCTGTTTTCCATTTAAAATCGGCATTAGACTCTGAAACTCAACCTGCTCAGGGCGATTGGCATCTGCAATCTCGAGAGAAGTTGCCATTACATCTTGTAGATAAATCGGAGTATTAATTTTACGCTCACCCTTAATGCCTGGCCCTGCTACAATAAAAGGCACTCGAGTGCTGTGCTCATATAAGTTCTGTTTTCCAAAAAGTCCGTGATGACCAACGGCCAGACCATGGTCAGCTGTAAAGAAAATATATGTATTATCAACCTGACCAGAACGTTCAAGTGCATCCAGTATCCTCCCTATTTGAGTGTCCATATGCTCAATGATTGCATAGTACTCTTGTCGATGCACTTTGACTGCATGATGGGTACGAGGAAAGGGGCCAAGCTTCTCATCTCTTAATTTTGCTCCAGCCCCGATATCTTCTTTATAGGGATACTGGTCGAGATAATTTTCCGGCACTTTAATTCGGCTTAAAGGATAACGATCAACATATTTCTTTGGGGCCTGCCTTGGGTCATGCGGGGCATTAAAGGCTATATACATAAAGAACGGACGCTTATCTTTTTTAGATTCATCAATAAAGTTCAAGGTGTCATCACCGACCACCTCACTCCAGTGCCTGCCTCCTTTCCAAAATCCGTCAAACTTCACATCATAAGGACTCCAAGGATCACTCTTATCTGGTAATGGTCGATTGTAACCCTCAGGTGTTTGATTCGGCATACCTCCTCGAATGTTACGAGCAACTTCAAACGCACGATCCGCTGCAGTTGAAATATGCCATTTACCAGTAAAAAACGTCTGATAACCGGCACGCCTCATAACTTGAGGCCATAAATTACTAAACTCTAAATCACGTGCCGCCTTTTGATCGGCAGTCATTTTTTTTCCACCGCGCAAAACTTGCTGAGCCTTTTGAGCACGCCAAATGTGTCGGCCAGTAATAAGCATATGCCTGCTCGCAACACAAACAGCACCACTCCATGAACCCATATTGTAGGCACGAGTAAACTGCGTACCGCTCTTGGCAAGCCGGTCCAGATTAGGAGTATCAATGTCTGTAAGCCCAAGATTAGCAACAGTCTCGAAACACTGGTCATCCGCGAAAATGAATAATACATTTGGCTTTGTCTTTGCTTGAGCTTGAGCAAGCATCAGACCAATCGATATTACAGAAAAGAGACGAACTACAAATTGCATTAGTATTCTACTCATATAATCCTTCTTAAACAGTTCATGATAATTGATTAAATATTTTTGAGTCGGGACATCGTAGGCAATGAAAAACCGTAGTCGAGTCAATAAACCAAAATCAGAAGACATCAGAATAAGCATCGTATTTTTTTGTACTTAATGTTAATTTTCCTCACGAACCAACGGCTACCCTAGCCATTGGATTTCCCCAAGTTATGGCCTACGAATCTTATGCAGATTTTTTGAATGCACTTGAAAAAGCAGGAGAGCTAATTCGTATAAAAAGCCCTATCGCGACAGAGCTGGAAATCACAGAAATAGCCGATCGCGAGATGAAAAAAGCAGGTGGAGGTAAAGCGATATACATCGAAAAACCCACTATTAATGGGAAAACTTCATCTATTCCTTTGGCTATCAACACCATGGGATCGACTAAACGAATGGCCATGGCACTCGGAGCTGATAGCGTCGATGACGTTGCTTCAAAGCTTGGATCACTCGTGCAAGCTAAACCGCCTACTGGGTTTCGTGATGCCATAGAACTTCTTAGCCGAGCACTTGAATTACGACACGCCCGGCCAAAAAAAGTTAAGAGCGGCCCATGCAAAGAAGTTATTCACCGATTCAACTCACCACCACCTCAGACTGATCCTTGGCCTGATGCTCCAAATGTTAAACAACCAGAAAGCATATCGAAAAATCCTCCAACACTTTTAGATTTACCTATTCTTAAATGCTGGCCACTTGATGGCGGAAGGTTTCTTACATTGCCATGCGTAGTAACACGCGATCCAGATACAGGAGATCGCAATTTGGGCATGTATCGAATGCAGGTCTACGACGGTCAATCCACCGGCATGCATTGGCAATTACAAAAAGTTGCGGCAAGACATGGACGAAGATACTACGAAAACGGCGAACGCATGCCGGTAGCAGTATTTCTCGGAGGCGACCCTGTATACCCTTTCTGCGCCACCGCACCGATGCCAGACGGACTCGACGAGTTTCTACTAGCTGGCTACTTACGTGGAAAATCCGTTGAAATGATTCAATGCGAAACTTGTGACCTGGAAGTTCCGGCTAACGCTGATATTGTTATCGAAGGGTACATTGATACAAATGAACCCCTAAGGAAAGAAGGCCCATTTGGAGATCATACTGGCTACTATACATTACCTGATCCTTATCCTGTTTTTCATATTACCGCTATTACACATCGAAAAAACGCGACTTATCCAGCAACTATTGTCGGCATACCTCCCATGGAGGATTTTTATATGGGTAGCGCTAGTGTAAAATTATTTCTACCAGTGTTTCAAATGAACTTTCCAGAAATTGTNGACATTGCTCTACCAGCTGAAGGGACCTTTCATAATCTAGTTTTTGTNAGTATAAAAAAGACTTACCCNATGCAGGCATTCAAAATNATGCATGGCCTCTGGGGGATGGGGCAAATGATGTTTTCAAAATTCATTGTTGTTGTGGACGATTTTGTTGATGTTCACAACACTAGTGAAGTCTTATTCCACATGTGTGCAGATACTGATCCTCAACGCGATAGTATTCTAACAAAAGGGCCTGCAGACGTTCTTGATCATGCTACAAGCGAAATCGGCATAGGCAGCAAACTAGGAATTGATGCTACTCGCAAAATCTCCGGAGAAAACTTTAATCGGGACTGGCCTCCATTAATCACGATGGATGAAAAAATTCGGTCATCAATCGACCAACGTTTCAATTAATAAATTACTGTCCTGCTTAACCCTTTTTTGAATCTTGTCGAATAATTAGGTTTTAGTTTTTGCGACTATCCAAAGATCAATTCACCAAATCTCCACAGGCCCTTTAGGCACAGGAATTTCATTTTTGCCAACCTCTGGCAGCTCATCATCCTGCATGAAGGTAGGCACCATTGGACCTTGGCGATAGCGCTCTATCAACTCACCGTCGCTATCAACAAACTGATTACGCCATTCAAGGTAATCAGACAGTGTTAACTCAAAATCTTTCCGATTTGATATTTTGACCACACGCTTATTAAACATCTTCACTGGACCAAAACGCTTGGCATACCACGGGGCAACTTTACGAAACATTAGACACCCGCGTTCTTCACCGAACACTTCAATCATCAAATCGAAATGACGACGCATCACTCGTACTCTCTCTAAAAATTTTGGATCCGGAAGCAACTCACCTGTTTTTAAATAATGATCGGTATGCTTGAAAAGCCATGGGTTATAAAACGCACCACGCCCAGCGCTTACCCCTTGGCACCCTGTAACCTCAATCATGTGCTTCGCCGACTCCGGAGTAGTAACATCTCCATTACCAATCACCGGAATCGCCTGAGCTGCCGCCACCACTTCACTAATTCCAGCAAGATTAACTGTCCCCAAGAACCCTTGCTCTCGTGTTCTCCCGTGAATGAAAATCGCCTTCACCCCTACATCCTCAAGAGCCCTTACCAAGTTTGGCGCAGTAATATTATTATCATCCCATCCTAAACGCATCTTCGCAGTAATAGGAATATTAACCGCATTTACCATCGTTTTCACCAAATGAGCCGTCTTATCCAATTCAGTCATCATGGCAGATCCCCCGCCAGTCTTGCATACTTTACGAACGGGACACCCCATATTAATATCTATAGAATTAACGCCAATTGATTCGAGATATTGAGAAGCGTCTCGCATTTCCTCTGGCACAGCCCCGAATAGTTGCACAGCATATGGACTGTCCATTTCGTTAGACTCAATCAGTTTCAACGCTCTAGGATTACGCTCAAGCAGCGAACGAGCGTTAACAAGATCAGTAGTCGTTAGCCCCAATCCACCCACTTCACGCAACACCAATCGAAACGGTAGATTTGTATATCCCGCCAAAGGTGACAGAAAGAGATTAGTTTCAAGTTTGAGAGAACCAAATTGCATACAAAAAGACCTGCGAAAAGACTAAGTCATAATAAAAAAAACACGATTAATTAAAACGGAAAGATGCCGTCACAAAAACCGTCACGCAAGACTTTGGATTACACATTAAAAATCTGCTTTTTTACCAATCAACTTCCATTAATCAAACACAGCTTGTGTTATACAATTTACTTCACTAATTTTCGTTGAATGGAACTGGAGGATCATGTAGGTGATATTATTGCCAAAGCCAGAAAAGGTCTCGGTATTAATGCAGGTCAAGCAGCAGAAGCTGCCAATCTAAACCTCATGAATTATTCTCAACTCGAAAAAAACGGGTCTCTCGAGCATGCAACTAATGTTTCAGAACTAAGTAAGTTGCTTGGTCTAACATCTAACAAGCTTTCCATTATAGCCAGTGGCTGGACACCAGTTATAAATCTCTACAAATATAAAAATATAAAACAAATAAGTACTAACGAAGGAATGGAAGTTCATTGCTATCTTGTATGGGATCAAGAAACCCTAGAATCTGCATTATTTGATACAGGATGGAGCCTCGAACCAATAATAGAGGTTATCAATACATACGGCTTGCAACTAAAACATCTCTTTATCACGCATACTCACCACGACCACATTGCAGCGCTAACACCCATCAGAAAAAAATTTCCCAATATAGAATTGCACTCAAGCTCTCCAAACGCACCCGAACGTCAACGAAATCATCCTAAAAAAATCATTAAAGTTGGCAAACTTCATATTTCATCTCGTGAAACACCAGGTCACGCAGATGACGGGGCAACATATATAATTGATAATCTTCCCAGCCCTTCTCCTAGGGTAGCTATTGTTGGGGATGCCATCTTTGCAGGCTCAATGGGTGGAGCCTCAAATCATTACGAGCTAGCACGAGAAAAAGTGCTGTCCGAAATCCTTAGTCTTCCAGAGGAGACTATCATTTGCCCTGGCCACGGCCCAATTACAACTATTCGCGAACAACAACTAGTGAACCCGTTTTTCTAATCTTGGTATCTTTTATATATATTAACTTAGAATTTATTAGTAAAAATCCAATATTCGCAGAAAATATCACTAAGAGTTGAAAAAAAAGTGGGTAAAAAGATTTTTTTGACTATAAATATGGTTTTTATCGACCCAAAAAATAAAATTACACGTTGACATTATAATGGGTAATATTAGGATCTGGGGCGCTTAAAAGAACGTTTTTTGGCCTTAGAACACAAAAACTTATGAAGAACTTATTTTTCACTGCGGTATTTTCCACTGGACTGCTATTCACTGCTCAGGCAGAAGCCCGCGAGGGTCACGCCTTGGTGCGAACAGTAAGTGGTGAAGCCAAGATGTCAGTTGACGGACAGAATTGGGAGCCGCTCAAGGTTGGTGCCGTTTTAAAAACTGGAACTACAGTTAAGACCAGCACAGGTGGACAAACAGATTTATTTTTAGGTCTCAATGGATCAATGCTTCGTATAGCAGGAGGTAGTGAGTTAACATTCAGTCGACTAATGATTGCTGATTCGCCAATAGAACCAATTGCTCAAACAGAGATGATTTTGAAAAGCGGAAGTGCTATTGGCAGCGTTCGTAAATTGCCATTGGGATCCAGCTATGTGATTAAAACTCCAAAAGGAGAAGCCAAAGTCAAAGGGACCGTATATGAAATAAATGCTGACGGTGAATTAATCGTTGTTTCTGGAAAAGTTGAGTACACCGATGCATCAAATGGCAAGGAAGTCTTGATCGCAGGTGGCGAAAAATACTCAGGCGGGCGTGAGCTGAAAGCCGCCGCGGATGAACAAGCTGCTGCTGCTGCTGCTAGTGCTGCTTTTTCTTCTCCTGGGTTCAATATTAAAGTACCTCTTCGCCAAGGCGTATTTAAAACCGAAGCGATTGCACCAGCTGAATGGTATAATCCGATAGCAATAGATAATTTAAAAGCTGTCCCAGTATCTCCAGTGGAGGGGAATTAACAATTAACTTTCTAACTAAACCCGGACAATTTGTCCGGGTTTTTTTACGCCAATTCAAATACTACCGATTATGAGCACGGTAGTTTATCCAGGTAGTTTTGATCCACCTACCAACGGACATTTAGATGTAATTCAGCGAGCATCTAAACTGTTTGACCGTGTAGTTGTTGCCGTAGCTCAAAACAACAATAAATCTCCTCTCTTCTCCCCTTTCGAACGAAAAGAATTAATTGAGGAGTCTGTCTCAGAGCTAAATAATGTTGAGGTAGATGTATTCGAAGGGCTACTTATAGATTATGTCAAAAAACAAAACTGCAACATAGTGATTCGAGGAATTCGGGCAGTTTCAGATTTTGAATTCGAATTTCAAATGGCACTCATGAATCGTAAGTTAAATGAAAAAGTAGAAACTCTCTTCATGATGCCGCGAGCCTCTTATTCTTTTTTAAGTTCACACCTAGTAAAGGAAATTGCCGGGTTAGGAGGGGATGTTTCCACATTTGTCTCTCAAACTACCCGAAAAGCTTTAGTAAAAAAACTTGGTCGATCCTCTGGAGATTAAACCTTATATTGGACATAATATCTCAGATTCAAAAATAACATATTATGCCGAATTCTTGATAAAACCTATATGCCTATATTACTCCACATGGATAAAATTGAGAAGGAATCCTTAATCCTAAAAGGAGAAATCTCCCTATCTGATTTAAATATGGAATCCGGAGATGATTTAATCAAACCTGCCGGACCTTTAGCATATGACATCGTTGTAAAACAAGATGACGAATCAATAACAATGCAAGGATCCTTAAAAATGCTGCTTCAATGCGAATGCTCCAGATGCCTCCAACTGTTCGAACATAAAATTAATCAAAAGAGCTGGAACTGCAAAATTTCACTAAAAGGAGAGGATTCCATGGAAATAATTCATGGCACCGCAGACTTGACGCCATATCTGCGCGAATATACTTTCCTCGCCTTTCCGCAGCATCCGCTGTGTGAGAGTGGATGTGTAGGAATCAATCAGGTGCCTACAGATAGTGGGAATTCTCCTCTATCTGAATCATCTAATGAGAAACTCAAGAATAAGAATGTTTGGGTGGAACTCGACAAACTAAACCTCGATTAAAAAAATCTTAACTTATGGCAGTACCAAAAAGCAGATCATCCAAAAGCCGCGTTCGAAAGCGCCGTTCCCAGAATATTAAACTGCAAAAACCGCAGTTGAACAACTGCCCACAGTGTGACCACCTTGGTTACCAACCTCACCGCGCCTGTCCCGAATGCGGGCACTACAATGGCCGACAGGTTATCTCCGTCGAAGCCGGAGCATAAATATAATTCATAGCGCTCTAGGAACCATTCCTCTGAGCTAGGAATATTTCTAATGAACATCGCCGTCGACGTCATGGGTGGAGATCGAGGCTGTGAAGTCGTAATCGACGGCTTGATGCAAGCATTGAAAAAATGCCAGCAGATTGAGACCATACAGATCGTCGGTAACGAAATAGAAATCAGCCAATCACTTGATCGATTAGATAATATTGATTCGCGGTTTCAGATTGTCCATGCCTCCGAAGTTCTCTCGATGGATGACAAACCGGTAGAAGGACTACGTAAAAAGAAAAACTGTTCTTTAGCGGTTGCAATGGATTTAGTCAAAACCGGCAAATCAGATGCAATAATCTCTCCAGGAAATACAGGTGGAGTGGTTGCCGCTGCTGCGATTAAACTACGTACTTTATCCGGAATAGACCGCCCCGGAATTGCAGCAGTTCTACCATCAAAGAACAAAAACTTTATACTACTAGACGCCGGAGCAAATGTGGAAGGCAAGCCTAAACACCTAATGCATTATGCAATTATGGGTGATATTTATGCCCGAGAGGTACTAGGAATCACAGATCCCAAAATTGGACTAATGAGCGTTGGAACAGAAGAATCAAAAGGTAACGAATTAACCCAGGAAACTCTTCGCCTTTGCAAAGGATTAGACTTTAATTTTATTGGAAATATTGAAGGCCACAACCTTTTCAGTGATGAATTAGATGTTGTTGTCACCAATGGCTTCGTCGGCAATGTAATACTAAAATCCTGTGAACAGCTTGCAGAAGTATTAATGGGTTGGCTAAAAGATGAACTCAGTGCAGGGCTAATGTCAAAAGCAGGAGCATTGCTATCCCAGAAAGCCTTCCGTTCATTAAAGAAACGGATAGATCCTGATAATGTAGGAGGGGCTCCACTCCTTGGAGTCAACGGAACCGTAACTATCGCACACGGTTCCGCTAGTAGTCTGGCAATTTACAATGCCATATGTAATACAGTCGAAGCTCTAGATCATAATATTAATAAACTAATTATTGACGCCGTAGCCAAAGCAAACGACAAATTGCCAACTAAGTAGAAAAATTATGTTGTGGTATAAACATGACCAAATCCGACTTCAAAAACCCGAGAGCTAAACACGACTTTATCGGTCGAACCTGCTCCATTTCAGCCGTAGGCTCTTATGTGCCTGAAAAAGTGCTGACTAACTCTGATCTGGAAAAAATTGTGGATACAAATGACGAATGGATTCTGTCTCGAACAGGGATACATGAACGTCGTATTGCAGCTGAAGATGAATTCACCTCAGATATGGCAGCTAAAGCAGCTACAATTGCACTAGAACGAGCAAATATTGATCCTTCTGATGTTGATCTAATCATTCTTGCCACAATTACCCCTGATATGCCCTTCCCTGCGACCGCATGCTTAGTTCAAGAAAAGATAGAAGCATTTAATGCAGCGGCTTTCGACATAGAAGCTGCATGCTCAGGATTTGTATATGCACTTGAAATCGGCCAACAGTTCATAATGTCAAGAACCTACGACACCGTGCTTGTAATAGGCGCTGAAAAGCTTTCCTCAATCACCGACTGGAAGGATCGTGGCACTTGTATCTTGTTTGGCGATGGAGCAGGAGCAGCCGTCCTGCAGAATCGTGAAAACGCTCATGGACTACTCACAGCGTGTATGGGAGCTGATGGACGCAAAGCTTCAATCCTTTCCCAGCCAGGAGGTGGCAGCCTTCATCCAGCAAGCGATAAATCGGTTTCCGACCGACTACATTATCTTAAAATGGATGGACAAGAAGTGTTCAAGAATGCTGTAACAGCAATGACTAAAGCGTCAAAAGAAGCTTTAGCCAGATGTGAATTAGATATCAGCCAAATCAAATGCATCATCCCTCACCAAGCCAACATGCGAATTCTCAAGGCCGTTCGCGATCGTTTAGGTGCAAGTGAAGATCAAGTCTACAGTAATTTAGAACGCTATGGGAATACCTCTGCTGCTTCAGTAGCCATTGCTTTAGACGAAGCCATTCAACAAGGACGAGTAAAGCGAGGCGACTTGATTTTGCTACTAGTTTTCGGCGCTGGCCTCACTTGGGGAGCGGCTGTAATTGAGTGGTAAGTCACACTAACTAAACGAATCTATCGCCTTTTAAAAATCTCCCAACTCTCTCTATTTTGCTCACTCCAAAGCTATGAATTCTTTTTGGCACTTGCCCCATTGATCAATTCTTGGTTTTCTCCTCACCACTTTTGAAATGGAACTTTTTAATAAGATTCTGAAAACTGCAGTTGAAGGCGGTGCTTCTGATGTTCATATAAAACCTAATTCACCGGTAGTTTACCGCATTAATAGTCAATTAGTAGAAACTGAAATGGCCCAAACCCCAACTCAAGATTGGATGGACAAGGTCATTAAGGAAATAATCCCTGAACACTTCTTGCCACGGCTCGAAGAAGATCGCGAAATTGACTTTTCATACTTTCTAGAAGGAATCGGCCGATTTCGGACAAACTGCTTTCAACAACTCGGTAAATGGTGCTTGGCTATGCGTTATGTAGTCGCTGAAGTTCCAAAGCTAGACAGTCTGAATCTACCAGAAGTCATAAAAAAAATCGCTGAAGAACCTCGAGGGATTGTTCTTGTAGCCGGAACCACAGGAAGCGGAAAATCCACTACTCTCGCCGGCATGATAGATCACATAAACTCGAACATGAAACGGCATATAATTACACTCGAAGATCCAGTGGAATATGTGTTCGAAGATAATAGTTGTGTTATCGAACAACGCGAAGTTGGCTTAGACACTCCTTCATATGAACATGGGCTAAAACATGTAATGCGTCAGGATCCTGACGTAATTATGATAGGTGAGATGCGTGATGCTACAAGTTTCCGAGCCGCTATGAGTGCATCCGACACCGGCCATTTGGTCATGTCCACTTTACATACCATTGATGCACCACAATCAATTTCACGTGTGCTAGATTTTTTCCCATCTGATGAACGTGAACAGGTTCGCAAACAAATGGTCGGAACACTTAAAGCAATCATAGTTCAACGAATGGCAGTTCGTGAGGATGGAGGTGTTGTGCCTGCAATCGAAATAATGATAAATACACCGACAATCACCAAACTAATCACGGAAAACAGAACTGAAAAACTTCATGCCGCAATCGAAACCGGCAATGACGATGGAATGCAAAACTTTAACCAGTCCCTTTTTCAACTAGTTAAAGATGGTATCATCACAAAGGAAGAAGCTCTCGATAAAGCTTCTAACCCTCAAGCTTTAGAAATGAACTTCAAAGGCATCTTCCTTTCAGAAGGCAGTCGCATTTTAAACTGATTAATTCAGTTAGCCGATTGCATAAAATCAGTTTTGTCTCCAAAATCTTTCTGGTGACAAATCAATTCTTATGTAACTTAGCCTCAAAGCTTAACTTGTGCGGAATATTTTTGCTCGGCATTACAATATTCCCACTTGCAGAAGAAGAAGAAAACTCACCTAACTTCGTTGCAAAAACGCCTCTAGTTCCATCAATTGGAATCAACATTCCAGAGGATGTTTATCTTTCACTTAGACAAAAATCTGACACCCTCCTAAAAACGATCGACCAATTACGTATTCAACATGCCAAAAGCCCAGAGTTACTTCGCTTGATCCCCGATATACAAATTTTTCATAAGGCAATCAACTGGGGACTAAAATATCAAAACTTTTATAAGGAAAATGAATTTAAAATTGCTGAAAACCTTCTCGATGAAGCAAATGCTCGAGCAATACAACTTGCTAAAAGCAAAGCTCCTTGGACGCGCAAATCAGGTTTGATAGTTCGTGGATACATCTCAAAAATTGACAATTCTGTACAACCTTACGGTCTAGTAATTCCGGAATCATATACCACTGACCCATGGCGAAAACGTCGACTGGATATTTGGCTGCACGGCCGAGATAATAAACTCAGCGAACTCAAATTCATTCATCAACGTCAAACCAATCCAGGACAATTTAACCCAATTGATACTATTGTTCTACATCCATATGGTCGGTTCTGTAATGCATTCAAATTCGCCGGTGAGATGGATGTAATAGAAGCACTCGATCATGTAAAAAAAAATTATCCTGTCGATAACAGCCGACTAAGCATCAGAGGATTTTCGATGGGAGGAGCCGGATGCTGGCACTTCGCAACCCACCATGCTAGCAACTGGGCTGCAACAGCTCCCGGCGCAGGTTTTGCAGAATCACTAGAATATTTAGGCCTCAGCAATAAAGAACTACCACCAAAATACGAACGTACATTATGGGGACTTTATGACGCTACTATGTATGCTGGTAACTTGTTCAACACTTCAACGATTGCCTATAGCGGTGAATATGACAAACAGATCCAAGCCGCACAGATTATGGAGAAATTTTTGCTAGCTGAAGGTTTATCACTTCAGCATATAATTGGTCCAAAAACAGGGCATAAATATCATAGCCAATCAAAATCCGAGATCGATAAAAGGATTAACAGTATTGTTAACAAAGGAAGTAAATCCATACCAAAAGAGGTACGATTAACTACCCTAACACTGCGTTACAATCGACAATCATGGGTTCAAGTAGATGGGATACAAGAACACTGGATACCAGCAAGAGTCGAAGCCGGATTAATCGGCAATAAGCATATTGAAATAAGCACAATCAATGTCTCTAGACTAATTTTATCTATGCCCCCGGGCACCTGCCCACTCAAGCCCAACGTTAATCCTACTATAATAATAGATGGGCAAAAACTAACCGGCGAACGCATCCAAACGGATCGATCATGGAAATCGCGTTTTATCAAAACATTTAATCGATGGAGAGCTGTTAGAAATTTTGAATTCATTGACTTAGCCAAACGACCAAAATTACAAGGGCCTATTGATGACGCCTTTATGGATAGCTTCGTTGTAGTGGAACCAACAGGTAAAGCAATGACTGAAAATATCGGGGCATGGACAACTGCGCAGCTTGATCAAGCAATATTAGACTGGGAAATGCAATTCCGAGGAAAACCAAGAGTTATCAAAGATATTAATCTTTCGGAAAAGGAAATCGAAGGCAGCAATCTGATCCTCTGGGGTGATTTCAAAAGTAACTCTATAATTGCTAAAATCAGCAACCAACTTCCACTTACATGGAATCGTAACTCGCTTAAAATCGGCCAATCAGAAGTGTCATCTAACACCCATGTACCCATTCTGATTTATCCAAATCCGCTAAATCAAAGAAAATATATAGTACTCAATTCCGGATTCACTTTTAGTAGATTTGGCCACATGAGCAATGCCACACAGACACCAAAACTACCTGACTGGGCATTAGCGAACATACTTATACCATATAACGCAGCGAACTCTGAATGCATAAAGGCAGCAGGGTTTTTCAATGAAAGATGGCAACCTAAAATAACTCACTGATAACTACAACAGGTTGCCAGCATTGCTAAGCGCTGTCATTTTACCCGCGTGCCAAACAAATCTTTACGGTTAGCCGCGTTAGGATATGCCTGCAGCCTGTTAGTAATGCCTGCAAAACAATCGAATCCCAGTGGAAGCATATCTATTCTCCCGTCCAACTCTCAATTGGAAATTTTATGGGAAGAAGGAGAGTTCACCGAAGGTGTAACTGTAGCAGCAAACGGAGCAGTTTATTTCAGTGATATCCCAAGCGGCAAATCAGCTTCAGGAAGGATTCTAAAGTTTGATCCTAAAACATTAGAAACCCAAACTTATGTGTCAGCATCGGAAAAAAGTAATGGCCTTATGTTCGATCGTGATGATCGCCTAATCGCCTGTTGCGGAGCCAACAACGGACGGATGGCACTCTGTGAAATAATGCCAAATAAAAAAATTCGTACACTAACAGATACATTTAAAGGCGGAAAATACTTATCACCTAATGATCTTATTATCTTACCGAACGGAATGATATACTTTAGTGACCCTAGATACATCGGAAATGAGAATAAGGAACAAACAAACATGGCGGTTTACCTGTATAATCCATTCAATGGATCTGTAATCATGACAATTGACTCCGATATTATCGAAAAACCTAACGGCCTAGCCGTATCACCTGATAGCAAAACACTATATGTAGCGGAAACAAACAATGGTACTACCGGAGGCCCAAACGATATAAAGAATCCTAAAATTGGGCGAATGACCCTTAATTCCTTTCCAATCCTCAGCGATGGTAGTCTGGGAAAGAAAAAAGTACTTATCAACTTTGGCGACAAAACAGGAATTGATGGCATGACGGTCGATACAATGGGAAACATATACGCTGCTGTTCGTTCCGAGAACCGATACGGAATAGTTGCATACACTCCAAGCGGCAAGGAGCTAGCTTATATCCCTACAGAATCTCTGCCTACAAACTGTTGCTTTGGCAAAGGAGAAAATTCAAACATGCTTTATATAACAGCAGGTGGGGGGCTGTACCAAATCAAAATGAACGTATCAGGATATCACCCTGCTACTGCACCAATAGAAAAACGTAAAGACACAGGCTGGATATCATTGTTTGACGGCAAAACAACAGAAGGATGGACCCCACGCGGGGATATTCAATCTATCCAGGCAGTAAATGGAGAGCTACATTTGCTATCTAATAAAAACATCTGGGTTGTATCCAAGGTGCAATCAACTGATTTCGAGATAGAATTGGAAGTAAAACTACCACCACCATCGGAAAGTAAAAATGATCATTTTAACTCCGGCCTTGGATTTCGTCTTATTGGTGAAAAAGGAAAACCAAAAGGCTACCAGTGTGAAATTGAACGTAATGCAGGAGGGAAAAATGGAGGAGTTTATGGTATCGGTTTCGGAGGATGGTTATATCCAAAAGGTCAACAGCAAAGCGCACAACTCAAAACTAATACAAAAGATCTATTCAATGACATCAAATGGAACAAGATTCATGTTCGTGCTATTGGAAATCGTGTAGAAACTTGGGTCAACGGACAAAAGGTTTCAGATGTAAAAGGAATAAAAAAGCACCATGGGCGTTTTGGCATCCAACACCACGGTTCCGGAGGCACAGTAAAATTTCGCAGCCTGCGATTTCGCTCTTTAGATCTCTGAATATCATCGCAAAATACTTCCCAGGCTTTGACTAAACAGTTAGGGTATTTGGAACCTTTTATATGAAAACCTCTGCGCTCATTCTTTCGCTATCTCTTGGCTGGATCTCAGCTGAAGCTGCCAATGGACTATGGACTAGCCCTGAAGACTCTACTCTACCAATCGACTTCAAAATTCAAGGAGAGTACATTGGAGAAACTTCAAGGGGTAAAAAAATCGGTGCTCAAATCATCGCTCTAGATAAGGGGCATTTCCAAGCTGTGCTTCTGCCNGGCGGCCTGCCCGGAGCTGGTTGGGACGGAAAAAATAAGTCACTCCTATCTGGTTCTTTAAATGGAAAAATTGCAAAATTTACCGAAGCNAAAGGCAACCGAAAATATCTCGCTAAAGGAGCAAATNAATTTAGCGCAACGCGAAATTTCCCNCCCAATGGTCNCCTTCCTTCAAACTTGATCGTTAATGGCAAAGTCATTGAAGGAAAATACAACGGTGGTGATTCCTTTAGGTTAGAAAGTATTGTCCGTATATCCAACTCAATAGGTAAGAACCCACCAAAAAATGCCATCATCCTGTTTGATGGCAACAATAAGAACGAATGGATTGGGGGAAGAGTGGATACCAAAACCAAACTGTTAAATACCGATGGAAAAGATATCAAAACCAAACGTAAATTTAGCAACTACAGTATGCATGTTGAATTTATGCTTCCGTATAAACCAGCTGGTCGAGGACAGAAACGTGGCAACAGTGGTTTCTATCAGGTTGACCATTACGAAGTGCAAATTTTGGACTCATTCGGGCTAGAAGGCTTGAACAATGAATGTGGTGGTGTTTACACCAAAAAAGGAAGCGATGTTAACGCGTGTTTATCACCTCTTCAGTGGCAAACCTATGATATCAACTTCACCAATGCTGTAGTTAAAGATGGAAATAAAATTAAAAATGCTCGGATGACAGTACTTCTCAATGGAATTATTATTCACGATAACATTGAAATCAATGGCAAGACCGGCGGAAGCCGGAAGGATCCGGAAGGCACTCCCGGACCAATCAAATTACAAGGCCACAATAATCCTCTTCAATTCCGCAACATCTGGATTGTAGAAAAATAGTTTCAACCCATTAATGAGTCAAATTGCCAAAACCATTTTATCCATATTCGCTGGCATACTCGCCACTATGGGAAGCGTGGAGGCAAATGAGGGTATAGATTTTTTTGAAAAAAAAATCCGACCTGTACTTATCAAACGCTGTTATAAATGCCACTCAGCTGAGTCAGAAAAAAAAGGCAAGCTAAAGGGCAAATTACGACTCGACCTACGAGACTCTATTAGAAGTCAGGGCGAATCAGGTTTAATTTCAATAGCGCCTGGCAATCCGGACGAAAGTAATCTTTATAGAGCTATATCATATCTAGATTCAGAACTGTTAATGCCCCCAAAAAGCCGCTTGGAAAAGTCAGTAATCAACGATTTTAAACGATGGATTGAAATGGGAGCGCCTGACCCACGCGAGGGAAAATTAAAGCAGAACATTTCTAATTCTATAGACTTCGAAAAAGCAAAAAAATTCTGGTCATTCCGCCAACCAAAGAACCCCATTGCCCCGTCAGTAAAAAACACCTCTTGGGCTAGAGAGGATCTTGATTTATTCATCTTAGACAAACTAGAAAAAAGCCATTTAAAACCAGCCCCTAAAGCTGATAAAAGAACTCTAATCCGCCGAGCGACTTACGACCTAACTGGGCTTCCTCCAACAATTGAAGAGGTTCAAAACTTCTTAAACGACGAATCTTCAGATGCCTTTCAGAAGGTTGTAGATCGACTTCTAGCTTCACCTCATTATGGAGAAAAATGGGGACGTCACTGGCTTGACGTTGCACGTTATGCTGACAGCAATGGCCTAGATGAAAACTTGGCTTATGTTAACGCTTTTCGCTATCGAAACTACGTTATCAATGCTTTTAATCATGACAAACCCTACGATAGATTTGTAAGAGAGCAAATTGCAGGAGATCTATTGAAACCTCCTAAAAATGAATCCGAAACCGAACAACATGCTCGGAAAATTGCAACAGGGTTCTTAAGCGTAGGAGCTAAAATGCTCGCCGAAGATGATGGTCGAAAAATGGAAATGGATATCATTGACGAGCAACTGGATACCTTGGGTCGTGCATTCATGGGCATGACACTTGGATGCGCTCGCTGTCACGATCATAAATTTGACCCAATACCAACCAAAGACTACTACGCTTTAGCAGGTATTTTCAAGAGCACACAGACAATGGACAATCACAAGGTTGTCGCTCAGTGGCACGAAACCGAACTTAAAAGCTCCGAACTATTAAACAAACAATCCAAGGTCGACAAAGAAATCAATCATCAAAAACAAGTACTCGATCAATTCAAGACCCGTACATCAAAAGCAATCGTAGAAGAAGCCCGCAGTCATGCTGCTGACTACTTTATTCAAGCTCTTATTGACATTCGCAAAAACGCCCTAATTGAATATACAGTCAAACAAATTGAAAATAATTCTGAAGACATTCAAAAAGACAACGTTTTAATTGAGGCAGAAGATTTTACTCGAGGCAATGGGCTAAGCTCTAAAGAAGGTTATGGAGAAGGAATAGGTATTTTGATTAGCAGTGGCCCTACAAATGTGGAATTCGATATAAATATTCCCAAAGCCGGAGCTTACCAACTATACATGCGCTATGCTGCACAACAGTCACGTCCTGGAAAACTTTTTGTAAATGAAAATCTTATAAACAATCAGGTCACCACCAAAACCACTGGAACCTGGTATCCAGATTCACAAAAGTGGCACCTTGAAAGCACACTTGATTTGAAAGGCGGAAGTAATATTTTTAAATTCGATTGGACTACTCCTACTCCGCATATTGACAAACTTTTATTAATAAAATCCAGTTCCAACAATTTAGAAGATTCATTTGATACCAAGCACCTTAATAAGGTATTCAGTAATCAATGGATTCAACAATTAACACTTGCGAAAAAAAACACTAAATCACCTCTGAACAAATGGAGAGAACTTATTGACAACCCTCTTAAAACTATCGGTAAAAATACTATTAAAGACATCCAAGAAGAATTCGCTAAAATTCGAAAAAATGATCCACTTTACAAATTAATTCACGAGGAAATCGGCCCTTTCAAAACGCCTAAAGACGTTGAAAAACTCTTTACAGAAAACAGTAAAAATAAATTAAAGCAGCTACAAGTCGAACTAAGTGTTATTAAGAAACGCCGACCTCAGACACCAAAGGCCATGGCTGTTCGTGAAGGCAAAGTTCAAGATTTAAAAGTTCACCTACGGGGTGACTACATGACGCAAGGCGAACTTGCTCCACGGGGCTATCTTCGTGTAATTACAAATCAAAAAATAAATAATCCATCAAAAAAAAGTAGTGGTCGTAATGAGTTCGCCCATTGGCTCACGAAAGATAATCCCCTCACTGCCCGAGTAATGGTTAATCGAATTTGGCTTTGGCACTTTGGGCAAGGCATAGTCCGCACGCCAGATAACTTCGGGAAACTTGGCATTCGACCAACTCATCCGAAACTATTGGACTGGTTGGCATTTAAATTTGTCAAAAATAATTGGTCCATCAAGCAAATGCATCGCATAATCATGAATTCTGCTGCTTACCATATGAGCAGTAAATATGAGGAAGGCTACTATGCAATCGACCCAGATAACAAACTTTGGTGGCGATTCAACCGGCGACGCTTACAAGCTGAAGAAGTTCGCGACTCATTGCTTATTACTGGAAACTCAATTGAATTGGGTATGCAATCACAACTAATGCAATATAACCCACGTCAGTATGTTTCACAAAATGAACACCCCTACTTTTCTGGTTCAACCAGAACGGTTTATTTACCAGTAATTCGTAGTGGCACATTTGATGTTTTGCAGGCATTCGACTTTGGGGACCCGGCAGTTATTCAAGGACAACGAAGTAGTACTGTTGGAGCTGCACAAGCGTTATTTATGATGAACCACAATATTGTTACCAAGGCCAGTACACGCCTTGCCATGCAATCTAATGGGAATCCAAATATTGGCGGAGCAACAGTTCAGCTTTATGAAGATATCCTTAGGCGAAAACCTAACGAACAGGAAACTCAGCGCGCTATAAAATTCCTTAAAGAAGAAGAGGCATCTGAACAACCATCACTACAGGCGTGGAAAAGCCTTGCCCAAGTACTTTTATCATCCAACGAATTCATGTTCATAGACTGATTTTCAGTTCGCTTTTTAACAAAATAGGATTAGCATTATTTGAGTCCCTCTTTCCTCATGAAAAAAGGAAGTTTTATTTGTAGTGGTTATGACACTCCGCCGATATCTCGACGTGAGATGCTTAAAAAGTCGAGTGTCGGCTTTGGATCTCTTGCTCTTGCAGGCTTACTTGGAGAAGAAGCTAAAGGCTATTCTTCAGATAAAGAAAATCCTCTAGCATCTCGCAAGCCTCATTTTAAAGCCAAAGCAAAACGAATCATTTTTCTTTTCATGCATGGTGGAGTATCTCAGGTCGACACTTTCGACTACCGACCTGCTCTACAGAGGGACAACGGAAAAGCTTACCCTGGAAAAAAACCAAGAATAGTTTCAAGCGCTACTGGCGATCTTGTCGCTTCGCCTTACAATTTTAAGCAGTATGGTCAGTGTGGCCAATGGGCATCAGAAATTTTCCCTAATATTGCATCCATGTCTGATGAATTGTGTTTTATTAAATCAATGTATGGTTCGAATTCACGACACGGCTCGGCACTTCTAGAGCTTCATACCGGATCAGACACATTTATCCGTCCATCAATGGGATCATGGCTCAACTACGGACTAGGATTTGAAAATCAAGACTTGCCCGGATACATCACTTTCAAACCAACAGGAACACATGGAGGGATGAATGCATGGTCATCTGCATTTTTGCCAGCACACTATCATGGCGTACAAATTGGCACCAATGCCACACCAATAGAAAATGCAAAGATTCCATTCATTGATCGTAATGGGAAATATCTTTCGCATCAACGACGCGAACTCGATTTACTTTCAGAAATAAACAAAGATCATCTTAATCAAAGAGGTTATGACACCAATCTTGAAGCCCGTATTAATTCTTTTGAATTAGCATTTCGCATGCAAGCTGCCGCCCCAGAAATTCAAAATATAGACAACGAGACTGAAGCTACTAAAAAACTTTATGGAATGGATGACCCGAAGACCCGCGACTTTGGCCGACAATGCCTAATGGCACGACGCTATTCTGAAGCAGGTGTGAGATTTGTGCAATGTAGCCAAGGCTATTGGGATGCTCATGGCGGCTTAAAGAAAAACCATCGCGATGTCGCTGGCAAGGTCGACAAACCGATTGCCGGACTAATCGCAGATATGAAATCTCGAGGCTTACTCGAAGACACATTGATCCTTTGGGGAACTGAGTTTGGTCGCACTCCGGTTGGACAAGGATCTGACGGACGCGATCATAATCCACACGCAATGACTTTTTTTCTTGCTGGAGCCGGAGTGAAACCAGGCATCGCCTACGGCAGCACGGACGATCACGGCTATTATTCAACTGAAAACCGCGTTCACTTTCACGATCTGCAGGCAACAATCCTTCACCTCTTCGGGTTAGACCACAAACGATTAACCTACCGTTATGCTGGACGCGACTTTCGATTAACGGATGTCCATGGGGAAATTGTTCACGAGATACTAGCATAACCCAAAGGCTGGCATTCCCACAAAACTGCTAAAAACACTGAATTAAACTGCATTTTTTCGTTCAACCTGATGCAAGATGTGATAACAGTGTCCCTCGAGCTATGACAGATTCACGTTACAAAAAACTTGCCGAAGTCCTCACTGGTTATTCCACCGAGCTAAAGAAGGGAGATACAGTTCTATTTGATATTACTGACACTCCCGAAGAATTCGCTATAGAGCTAGTCCGCGCAGCCCGCAAACGCGGAGCCACACCATTAGTGGAAACTCGCTCCGGACGCATCATACGCGAAATGCTATTTAACACAGATGAGACTCATGCCAAGACCGTTCGAGATATAGAGTTAAGCCGAATGAAAAAGTGCAATGCTTATATAGCCGTTCGTGGAGCACATAACTCAACTGAGAACTCCGACATTCCCTCAGAAAAACTTTCAATGTATTCTCGAACCCTGAGGCCGGTACTCAATTATCGAGTAAATAAAACTCGGTGGGTAGTAATTCGTTGGCCAAATGGATCGATGGCGCAAGGTGCCGGAATGAGTACAGAAGCATTTGAAGATTTTTTCTTCCGCGTATGTACGATGAACTATGCAAAGATGGCTAAAGCACAGAAGCCACTCATCAAACGTATGGCAAAGGCTGACAAGGTCCACCTTAAAGGACCAGGAACTGATCTAAGATTCAGCATAAAAGGGCTTGGGGCCGTTGGCTGCGCAGGGGATCGTAATATCCCAGACGGAGAAGTCTTTTCCTGCCCAATAAAAAAATCAGTCAACGGTGTGATTCAATATAATACACCTTCTATCTATGCGGGAACTAGATTTGAAAATATGAGACTGGAATTTAAAAACGGCAAAATAATTAATGCAACGGCCAGTGACACCAAACGAATAAATGAAATTTTTGATACCGATCCAGGCGCTCGTTATATAGGCGAATTTTCGCTTGGTTTTAATCCTCATATTAAGGAGCCAATGTGCGATATTTTGTTCGATGAAAAAATTGCAGGTTCACTTCACTTCACTCCAGGGCAGGCATATGAAGAATGCGATAACGGCAACCGGTCGGCTGTACATTGGGACATGGTATTAATCCAGCGCCCAGAATATGGAGGTGGAGAGGTATGGTTTGACGACGAACTCATTCGCAAAAACGGCCTATTCATTCCTAAAGATCTAAAACCACTGAACCCAAAGAATCTAAAGTAAGCACACTTTGAATTACCACCGGTGAATAACTTTTTTTCTTAAATTGAAGATTATCGTCATAAATTGTTTGAGTCTCATCGATTTTTTGGCATAAATCCCCTCCGCTTTATTATAAGTGACTCCTTTACGGGAGGGTAAAATAAGCCAATCCGTTTTTTGGATGAAGTTCCGCCAATTATTAATTGCCATAACACTGATCGTTGCTCTACCAATGCCGGCACTATTTGCTGCAACAGAGACTAGCGATATACAAACCGAAACTCCTCAAACCCTCGGCTCGGAAGATCACGCAGATGGCCATGGTGATGAAGGCGGACATCACGGCCTTCCTCCAAATGCAGTTGTTCTCAAAGAATTTGGCCCCTTTGCTATTACTAATTCCATGGTAGTCACTTGGATTGTTGCATTTGGATTAATTACTTTAGCCCAGATCGCCACTAAAAAGCCACAACTAGTGCCATCGGGATTACAAAATTTTGTTGAGTGGTTGATTGAAAGCTTAATTGAGTTTTTTGCAGGAATACTTGGTGAAAAAATGGCCAAGGAAACGTTTTGGTTTTTTGGAACCGCTTTCATTTTCATCTTATTCAGTAATTGGTTTGGTTTAGTCCCCGGAGTTGGGACGGTGGGATGGGCACATGGTAATCCGGGTTTCTTTCATTCGGAACACTTGAGCGCTCCACTATTACGGGGAGTAAACGCCGATTTAAATATGACCGCATCCATTGCTATTTTCTTTTTCGGACTTTGGTTTTATTGGTCCATAAAGACTATTGGCCCTGGTGGTTTCTTTTTTCACATCTTCAATGTCAAAGGCCACAAACTCACTTTCATGGGCGTATTCATATTTTTCATTTATATATTTGTAGGTGTTGTAGAAGTTGTATCAATCAGTGTTCGCCCTATAGCATTAATGTTCCGGCTTTATGGCAACATTTTTGCCGGCGAGAACATTCTTGAAACTGTGATGGCACTTGGGGGCCCTTATTTCGGGTGGCTGGCGGTATTACCATTTTACTTTTTAGAGTTGTTAGTTGGCTTTGTACAGGCACTGGTCTTTGCTCTTCTGACAGCTGTGTTCACCTCGCTGATGTGTAGTCATCACGATGAGGAGCACGAGCATTGAGAAAAAACTTTTGGTAATCTGACCATGACTAATCGTGGGGGTTGTCGAAAAAAAACTAAATAACTGAAATATAATAATATGACTGGTAGTTTTCATATTGGCCTGGCAGCACTTGGTTCCGCTATTGGAGTGGGGCTTATTGGTGCCAAGGCGGCGGAAGCCACAGGGCGTAACCCGGGAGCTTCCGGGCCCATCCTAACAGCATCGATCATTTTAGCGGCGCTTGCTGAAGGTGTTGTTTTCATTGCGATCTTCCTAGGGAAGAGCGGAATGTAATATAAAACTTGCTGGTGGCGGGGCAACCCGCCGCCATTATAAATTTAAAACTTTTTTATAATTATAATGATACAATTCATTACTTTATCCGCTGCTGGAGCGGGAGGCGACAAGAGCATGTTAGAAACATTTGGTGTCAACGGACCCTTGTTTTTCTCTCAGTTAATCGCTTTTATCATAGTTGCCCTTCTCCTAAAGAAATTTGCCTACAAGCCGGTGCTCGACATGCTGGAACAGCGCAAAGCTCGTATTGCCGAAGCCGAAGTTAATGCCGAAAAAATAAAGTCCGAGTTGGCCGAGACCGAATCCGCCCGCGACAAGATCCTTGAGGAGGCGCGTACAGAGGCGAACAGACTAATCGAGGAAACTCGCTCTGCAGCAGCCGAGTTAAAGGAGTCCAAGACGCAGGAGGCTATTTCCTCCGCCGAAACGATTATCGCCAAGGCACAGGAGGCCTCCGCCGCCGAGCACGACAAGTTGATGGCCGAGTTAAAACAGGAAGTCGGACGACTGGTGGTCGAGACCACCTGCAAGTTAACCGGAAAGGTGCTTTCGGCTGAAGACCAGCAGCGCCTCATCGAGGACGCCAACAAAGAAATTGCCGCCTGATGAAGATCAGCCGCCAAGCCCAGCGCGAAGCCAAGCAGCTTTTCCAGGCCTGCCACGTCGAGGGTAACCTCAGCAACGAAAAGGTCCGCGAGACTGTAAAACTGTTGATGGAAAAGAAGCCCCGCGACTACGTCGCGGTCATCTCCCACCTGCATCGTCTGGTCAAACTGGACGTGCAACGTCGTATGGTTGATGTGCAAAGCGCGGTGGCATTAAGCGACTCTCAACAAAAACAAGTGAAGGAAAACCTGACTAAGCTCTACGGCAACAACCTGAGCTACTCATTCACTGAAAATGCGGAGCTGCTCGGTGGCATGCGCGTGAAGGTGGGCAGCGATGTCTACGACGGCAGCATACGCACACGCTTAACAAAGCTAGAAGAATCCTTTTAAAATAATTTAACTAAACAAAAATGAGTAACCTACTTCAGGAAATCGAAGCGCAAATAGCAGGCGCAAAAACCGAGGTCGCCAAAGAAAACGTTGGCATCGTCCGTGAAACAGGTGACGGTGTAGCCAAAATTGAAGGCCTTACCGGCGCAATGATGAACGAAATGCTTGACTTCGGAAACGGAGTCACCGGTCTAGCCTTGAACCTAGAAGAAACAGAGGTGGGGGCTATTATATTAGGTGATTTCACTGGCATACACGAAGGGCAGGAAGTGAAAGCTACCGGCAAACTCCTCCAGGTTCCTGTCGGAAAATCCTTACTCGGACGCGTTACTAACGCACTTGGCCAAGCAATCGACGGTAAAGGTGATATTCAAGGTGATACTACCTATCCAGTGGAAAAAATTGCCCCTGGTATCGTAAAGCGAAAATCCGTTGATCAACCACTGCAGACCGGAATTCTTGCTATTGACGCAATGATCCCAATTGGCCGTGGCCAACGCGAATTAATTATCGGTGACCGCTCAACAGGTAAAACAACCATTGGCATTGATGCGATTATCAATCAATCCAGAATGAACAAAGCCGCTGAAGCGGCAGGAGACACTGACTATCGTCCAGTTTACAGCATATATGTTGCAGTCGGCCAAAAGCGCTCAAATGTTGCTCAAGTAATTAACATTTTAGAGGAAGCAGGAGCACTAGAACACACGATCGTAGTCGCAGCAACCGCTTCTGATAGTGCCACAAATCAGTATCTTGCCCCATTTACTGGAGCTGCTATGGGCGAATGGTTCATGGACAACGGAATGGATGCCCTCATTATATATGATGACCTCTCTAAACATGCTGTCGCATATCGTCAGGTATCTCTTGTATTAAAGCGACCTTCCGGTCGTGAAGCTTATCCTGGAGATGTCTTCTATCTACACAGCAGGCTACTAGAACGCTCAGCTCGAGTAGGTGAAAAGTATGGAGACGGATCGCTGACCGCTTTACCAATTATTGAGACACAAGCGGGAGACGTATCTGCTTATATTCCAACAAATGTAATTTCTATTACAGACGGCCAGATCTTTCTTGAGGGTGACCTTTTCTATCAAGGTATTCGACCTGCAGTTTCAGTAGGCCTTTCCGTTTCCCGAGTAGGATCCGCCGCACAAATCAAAGCTATGAAACAAGTATCTGGAACTGTGAAGCTCGATCTCGCACAGTTCCGTGAATTGGCAGCCTTCGCACAGTTTGGATCGGATCTTGACGAAAAAACTCAGCAACAACTTGATCGAGGCAAGCGCATCGTCGAGGTATTTAAACAAAACCAGTATAACCCTCTTTCTGTTCCCACCCAAATCGTTACTCTTTGGGCTGTACAAAACGGTAAGTTTGACGATGTAGAGGTTGAGAAAGCCGGTGATTTTAAAGATCAACTTCGTGAATATTTTGAGACTAGAAAAAAGGAACTCCTTCGTAAAATTGAGCTTGAAGGCAAACTAGGCGACGAACTTGAAGCTGAAGTATCAGACTCTATCGACGAATTCAAAAAAACATTCTAATCTAATTTAAAGCATGCCCAGCACCCGCGACATACGTCGACGAATCAAGTCGATTAAAAACACGGCCCAGATTACAAAGGCTATGCAAATGGTCGCTGCATCCAAGATGCGCCGCGCTCAGGATGCCGCAATGGCCGGTCGACCATATGCGGAGTTGATGAATCGCATGCTAGCCGAAGTAACCGGGACTGCCACAGACTTTCAGCATCCTCTCCTAGAAAAACGAACTAATACAAAAAAACGAGCAGTAATTCTAGTTAGCACAGACAAAGGCTTGTGCGGAGGACTCAATACAAACTTACTTCGTGACGCTGCGCAATTAGATAAAGAAAATAGCATTTTCATTTGTGCTGGCCGTAAAGGCGCCCAGTTCGTTGGAAGGACAAGGCGCGAACTAACTGCAGAACTAAGCTATGCGGATGTACCGGAATTCTCCGATGCACGTACCATAGCTAAGTTTGCTGTAGATCTCTATTCAGAAGGAACAGTGGATGCTGTAGATGTCCTCTTCACTAATTTTATTTCAACAATTAACCAAAAACCTGAACTACGCCAATTACTGCCCATTGGTGAAATCAAAGGCGTAGAAGACTCTGTAACAGGAGAAAATGAAGGTCGCAACCTAGACGCCAGCGGACAAGAGTTCTTGTTTGAGCCTTACGCATCCGAAGTCTTGAGCAGCCTTCTACCTCATTATATTAATTATCAATTATTTCAAATCTTGCTTGAATCAAAAGCGAGTGAGCACAGCTCAAGAATGGTTGCTATGAAGAATGCAACTGACAATGCAAACCAAATCATTAAAGATCTCACGTTGGAGTACAACAAGATCCGTCAAGCATCCATCACCTCTGAGTTGCTTGAAATCACCACGGCACAAATGGCCTTGGGATAATTAAAAAATTTAACAAAAAACAATAAAGAATGAACAAAGGTAAGATTGTACAGATCATCGGCCCAGTTGTTGACGCGGAGTTTCCCGAATCTCTGCCCCCTATCTACAATGCCCTCACGGTCGATTTTGAAGTAAACGGAAAACCAATAAAATTAACTCTCGAAGTGCAGCTTCACTTGGGAGACAACTGGGTTCGTGCTGTAGCGATGTCCACTACAGAAGGGCTCAAGCGAGGCATGGAAATCACGGATACGGGTGCAGCTATCTCAGTTCCTGTCGGCGCTGGGGTAATGGGTCGAGTACTAGATGTAACGGGCGCACCTGTAGATGAACGTGGCCCCGTAGAAGCGGATAAACATTATCCAATTCATCGCCAGGCCCCACCATTAACTGAGCAGGCCACCTCTGCAGAACTTTTAACAACTGGTATTAAGGTGATTGACCTCATATGCCCATTCCTCAAAGGNGGTAAAGTTGGAGCGTTTGGTGGTGCTGGAGTAGGCAAAACCGTGGTTATCATGGAGCTNATAAACAATATTGCAAAGTTGCACTCCGGCTATTCTGTATTNGCAGGTGTAGGAGAACGAACACGCGAAGGAAATGACCTATACCATGAAATGTCTGAAGCTGGTGTTATCAAACAGGATAACCTTAGCGAATCCAAAGTAGCTTTGATATATGGCCAAATGAACGAACCTCCAGGAGCTCGACTCCGTGTCGCTCTCACAGGACTAGCTATTACTGAATATTTCCGTGATGAAAAAAATCAGGACGTGCTCCTTTTCGTAGATAATGTATTTCGTTTTTCGCAAGCAGGCTCTGAGGTTTCTGCATTGCTTGGACGCACTCCGAGCGCTGTTGGTTATCAACCGACCTTAGCAGCTGAGATGGGAGATCTTCAGGAACGTATTACATCAACGAAAAAAGGTTCTATTACTTCTTTTCAGGCAGTGTACGTCCCAGCTGATGATTTAACTGACCCCGCCCCTGCCGCAACATTTGCCCACTTGGACGCTACGATTGTTCTTGAGCGTTCCATTGCTGAGCTTGGAATCTATCCAGCTGTTGATCCATTATCATCTACATCGCGAGCTCTTACCCCAGAAATTGTTGGTGAAGAACACTACAAGGTAGCTCGCGGCGTTCAGCTAGTTCTTCAACGATACAAAGATCTACAAGATATCATTGCTATCCTAGGTATGGACGAACTTTCACCTGAAGATAAGCTAACTGTATTTCGTGCTCGTAAAATTCAGAAATTCCTTAGCCAGCCATTTACAGTAGCCGAAGTTTTTACAAACGTACCCGGAAAACAGGTGCCGGTCGAAGAAACGGTTAGAGGGTTCAAGGAAATTCTTGAAGGGCAACACGACGATGTGCCGGAAAACGACTTCCTCTATAAAGGCTCAATCGACGAAGTAGTTGCCAAGAGTAAAGGCAAATAAATTGATTCTGAAAAAATATAATGGCCAACACCATTAAACTAGAAATTGTAACACCAAAAGCGGTGGTTTACTCGGAAGATGTTGCCATGGTTGGATTACCTGGCCGTCAAGGAGACATGGGCATCTACCCCAACCACGTGCCGCTAATGACAAAGGTAAATGCTGGCGAAATAGAAGTAACAAGAGAAGGTCAAAAAGAACTGCTTGCTGTTGGTGAAGGGTTTGCAGAAGTGATGCCTGATAAAGTATCAATTCTGACTGATATGGCTGCACTTGAAGCAGAAATAGATGAGGCTAAAGCAGAGGAAGCGCTCAAAGCTGCTGAAAACCGGCTAAAAGGTGAAAACCTTAGCGACGAACAAATTATTGCTGCTGAAGCTGCTGCTGCTGCTGCCATGGCTCAATTAAAAGTTAAACGTCGCACTCGATCGTAAATGCTTCTAACTAAGTCTTTGACTTGAATAGGAAAAACAAAAAAGGCGATCCAAATCAGATCGTCTTTTATTTTATCTAAACTGCAGAAACAGATGTTAAATATCATGTCCAAATGCCTTCTAACATTCTAACTGGATCCTCTATTTTATTTATACTTTTTACCTCTTGACTATTAGGCAGGCATAGGACATTTCTTCCAAAAATAGTCTTTGGGCTTTCCCTGAAGGTTTATATCGTAAGGTCAAATTATGCTAAAAATAAATGCAGATAATAATGACAAACTTGGTGGCGAAGTAATCGAACGACCTGTCACCTTTAGCGAAGTGAACGCTACTTTTTATCATGTAATTGGAATCGATCCGAACACTTCCACTGCATGAAGTTGTTTAGGGATAAACATGGTATTTCAATAACCCTTCCTCGTCTAATCGAGGCAGGTGGTTTTATTGTCACCTTGGCTTGGATAATTGGAGTAATGCCTACTCAAGCCAATGAGCTTCAACTTTCGATCAACGTTGATGAAAAATTAAATTTAATGTGGAACGCATCATCTGTAACTTTAAATCAGTCCCCGAATATTATTCCAAATACTCAGCTTGAAGTTTCTGAAAATCTAAAAAATTGGAAACCCATTAGTAAATTATATGCAGGGGGACTTAGAGCCGAATCAAAAACAATCACAATTACAATCTCTAAAACCAATGCAATTCGCTATTTTCGAGTCAAATCTCAAATCAATCTTAAAAATGTAAACCTCCAGAAAAAAAATCTTGTTGGCGCTGACCTCCGTGGAGCAAATCTAATCAACGCAAACCTTACTCAAACTGATTTGGCTATGACAAATCTTGACGGAGCAAACCTTACTGGCGCAAACCTTACTGGCGCAAATCTCTCTGAAGCTACACTGGGTAATGTTGACCTAACTTCAGCAAACCTTACTGGCGCTATAATTACTCCTTGGTTTACTTTTCCTGAAACCATCTATGTGAACACCATCATGCCTGACGGATCAATAAAAACGCATGACACAGAAAAAAAACTACTAATACAGTTATACGTGGATGGAGCCCCCAAAATCAACTTAAGCGGAAAAGATTTTTCCGAATGGGATTTACGTGGAGTAGAATTGCAAGGGCGTGACCTAACCGGATGTAACTTCACTCAAGCAAATCTCCAAAATGTAAAGCTTGATGAAGCAAATCTAGCCAATGCTAATTTTAGCTTAGCAAATCTTAGAGGTTCAACTGGTTTTAATCCAAATGAGCACAAGGGAATTATTATTAAAAAAACAGTTCTGCCGGATGGCTCATTAAGCAACTAGCATCAGTCATCATGCCAGTAAAACTGAAGACCGTCCCCTTCCCCATCAATAACACCTGTTAAATGAATTGAACGCCCATCAATGTTAAGATGCATATTATGGCTAGCCTCTTGTGGCCCAGCAGCATTGGGCAATAATCCAAAATAATGATTATTAAAAAAGCGATGCGGATCAATTTGGCTCTGCCATTCACCAGAATCATCTTGAAACATCCTTAAACCCACACTTAGACCGTGTAAAAGTATCCCACGGGCCATTGTTTTTGATTTTCCACTAAACTCAAATCGGTTGTCTTTAACGACAAATCCTCGTGTATGATCCCAAATACGAAGACCATTATTCCAATATATAAAACGAGGATCATCAGGAGATTTCAATGAAAAAGTATTGTTGCGAATTTCAAAATGCTTTCCATTGTTCACACTACCTCCACCAACGCATTCCGAAAAATTATTATTACGAATAAGCACCCCACTATTACTACCGGTATCAAAGTTGAATCCAATTCCACAATTAGTGACTTTATTAGAATAAAAATCAGCCGTCTTAAGAAATGCCCCTCCAAATGCAATACCATTTACAATATTTAGAATCTCATTGTGATGCACTAAGGCTCTAACAAGAAAATTTTCAGGATCTGCCTCATTGTGACTAACCATTATACCTGTACAATAAGGCCACTCAGTACCTTTATCTGGGCCAAGTACAGGCCCCTCAACAATACAGTGTCGGATCTCAATGATCGATTTTCGATAACCCGGCAAACTTGCTCCATCCCCCATTCCCGAAATCACCCTAATAGGAAATACTTCTCGCCAAGAAGGCCTCCCACCCACTGCCCCAAAATTACTAACCTTTACCCTCTCAACCATTGCCTGTTTTGCCAAAAGGTCGACACCTGATACTTTTTTAACTATAGGGCCGAGTTCTTGTTTCATGCCATTCCAATTACAGTTGAGTGATACATCTGCAACACGAATATTTTCGAAATCACGCTTATGCAAACGTTCTGCGTCTAAGCCGGCTGAAAACTGCGGGCCCCAACCTCCTCCAATAACACTATGATAAGCGGACTTAATTTTTAGATGTTTTAATGAAGGAATGAGTTTAAGTTTAGTCTTATCTAAACCATCACCAATCAAATGCCAACGAGGTCGGAGCCTAATACCATACGTCTCATAAGACCCTGATAAAAAACGAAGCACTACACCCTCACCATAAACTCCCGATTCTAGCGACATTTTACGCAAAGCTTTATCAAGCTTACCTGCAGTTGAAACATCTAGAGGTAATTCATTTGTTGTTCCATCCCCAAAAGAGTCATGCTTCGCAGCTAACCAAACAATCCGCTTAGGCGCAGAAGGCCAATTAATCAACTGGGAAAAGGTACTTACATTAGTAAAAAATAATAATAATAAACAATGATGCCAATTCAAATACATAGCAATGACAGGACAGATTGACTTTAACTCTAGCAATCGTCAAATCTCGGAATAATATAACATAACTAAAAACTATATTTCTTAGAAAAAGATAGATTCAATTATTTACAAACTTATTCCATTTATATTAAAAGTCGTTTCTGTGGCTAATAAAAATCTAGATAACATTTGTGAAAAAGTTATTTTATTTTTGATTCTAGTAGCATTGATTTTCTCTCCTCTGGCCACAGGAGCAGTACGAACAATGGAGTTTGCTATTGTTCAAGGGCTAATAGCCGTAGCAGCAATTTTTTGGGTAGTACGTATTTGGGGAGACCCGAAACATAAACGACTACTTCTCCCACCAGTTGTCTGGATAATATTTATATTTATTGGCTACGCTTTATATCACTACCTAACTGCAGATGTTGAATATACAGCACGCAGTGAATTGCTGAGATTATTAACATATGGAATGATGTTCCTTATAGTTATAAATAATCTGTATAAGTCAAATCATATGCAAATCATAATGTACGCAGTAGTACTCACAGGTGCATTAATTGCAATATATGGAATTATACAGGTTATTATTGGCTCAGATCATGTATGGCACTTCACCCGACCAGCGCAATATTTAGGTCGGGGCTCTGGAACATTTATTAATCCAAACCACTTTGCCGGATGGCTCGGCATGTTACTTCCTCTATGTCTTTCCTATGTATTAATAGGCCGCATTAATTTGACAATGCGCATCTTATTAGGCTACTCAGCATTAATGTTACTTTTAGGCATAGCAGTCAGCATGTCCCGTGGAGGATGGATCTCAACATCAATGATGCTATTTGTTTTTGTCGGAGTAATTGGATTCCAAAAAAAGTTCCGTTTAAAAGTTATAATTATTACTTTCCTGTTTTTTACAGCAATTAGTATTTTCTTTATAAAATCAGATTTTGCACAAGATCGAATTAGCAGAGCCAACACTCCTGGCACATTAGATCATGTTGAATCTCGCACAGAATTATGGATTTCTGCTTATCAAGTATGGAAAGAAGAAAAATTATTTGGTGTAGGGCCAGGCCATTTCGACCACCGGTTTTCTGCACACCGCCCCCCAACCTTACAGTCTCAGCCGGTTCGAGTGCACAATGACTATCTCAATATTTTAGTGGACTGGGGTATCATCGGACTTATTCTGGTAGCAATTTGGTTTAGCACACTTGCATACGTGATTAAAAGATGCTGGAAATATTCACAACGGACCGCAAGCGACTTCTCCAAAAAAACAAGCAACCGCGCGGCATTTGTTCTAGGCGGCACAATCGGGCTTGGTTCACTGACGATTCACTCATTTGTTGATTTCAATCTACACATTCCATCTAATGCAATACTAGCATCAACAATCGCAGCGTTACTAACATCCTTCATAAGATTTGCTACAGAAAGCTATTGGATTCCAATAAAGATTACTTTGAGGTTAAGTCTATCTATATTCATCTGCGGCATGGCGGGATTAATGATTCACCAAAGCATTGTTCAATTACGAGAGCTTCAATCACTTAATGCAGCTCAACAAGCCAAGTCTTTTCCGGAACAAATAGCTCAATTGGAATTAGCAATGAAAAGAGAACCGAATAATCATGAGACCGCTGCTTCTATTGGAGAAATTTATCGGATTAAGGCAAGCTCTCTCTCCACACCAAATACACCTGAAATGGAAAAGGCTAAAAAATGGCTACAACGGGCAATTGAGTTAAATCCTTATGATGCCTATTCGCATGCACGTTTAGGCCTAATACTAAATCGACTGGGGCAAACAACCGAAGCAGAAAAAATGTTCAAAGTTGCGGAAGAATTGGATCCGAATGGATACATGACAATCGCTTACGTTGCATGGCACAAAATGTATATTGGAGGCCTTACTAATCTTATGACAGCAAAACGTTATTTTGAAAGGGTATCCCCTACAGACAATCCAGAAAAAGGATTGATCGCATGGCGATCAGAAACCTCAGCAACAAACCTTGTTAACCAAATCCGAGCAGTCTACCTGCCTTACATTAAAGAACAGTTGCAGAACTTAGATTAATTTTTCTATAAAAAAAGGGCGAGGCTTATGCCTCGCCCTGGAATAATTCTAATAACTAGGGATTACATCATCCCGTGATCATGCCCTCCGCCTGCTGGGGCTGGTGGTTCCTTTTCAGGAATCTCAGTGATTAGACACTCTGTAGTCAACAAAAGACCAGCAATAGACCCAGCATTCTGCAATGCAGTCCGTGTAACCTTCTTCGGATCTACAACACCAGCCTTCACTAAGTCTTGATATTTCTCTGTAGCAACATTGAATCCAGAATTACCTTTGCTATCAATAACACCTTGAACAATGACAGCGCCTTCAAGACCAGCGTTAGCAGCCAAAGCACGCAAAGGAGACTCTAAAGCACTCTTTATTATTTCAACACCGATCTGCTGATCTCCTTCAAGTTCCAACTTAGCAACTGCTGGACGGGTGCGAAGCAATGCAACACCACCGCCAGGAACAATACCTTCTTCCACCGCAGCTCGGGTAGCGTGAAGAGCATCTTCAACGCGGGCTTTCTTTTCTTTCATTTCCGTCTCAGTAGCAGCACCAACATTAATAACAGCAACGCCGCCAGCAAGTTTAGCCAAACGCTCTTGCAGTTTTTCGCGATCGTAGTCAGAAGTAGTTTCCTCGATCTGACGACGTATCTGATTTACACGGGCTTGAATTTCAGAAGACTTACCAGAGCCTTCGACAATAGTTGTGTTTTCCTTATCAACGACAAGATTCTTAGCTCTACCAAGATCACTCAACTCAACAGATTCAAGTTTAATACCTAGATCTTCAGTAATACAACGCCCGCCAGTAAGAATTGCAATATCTTCAAGCATAGCCTTACGACGATCACCAAAACCAGGAGCCTTCACTGCAGCTATATTTAGATTACCTCGAATACGATTCACTACAAGAGTAGCCAAAGCTTCACCTTCGACATCCTCTGCAATAATCAACATAGGCTTACCGGTCTTGGCAACTTTCTCTAATAGCGGAACCATATCTTTAAGATTGCTGATCTTCTTCTCAAAGATAAGAATATAAGCATCCTCAAGGCGACATTCCATGGAGTCAGTATCAGTAGCGAAATACGGAGAAAGATAGCCTTTATCAAACTGCATACCTTCAACCACATCTAGGGTTGTCTCGATAGACTTAGCCTCTTCAACTGTAATAGTACCATCTTTGCCAACCTTATCCATGGCATCAGCGATAATGTCACCAATTTCATCATCCCAGTTAGCGGACACTGTAGCTACCTGCTTGATTTCATCCTTGGATTTAACCTTCTTAGCAGCCTTATCAAGGGCAGAAACAGAAGCTTCCACAGCTTTCTGTATACCTCGCTGGATAGCAATCGGGCTGGCTCCTGCAGTAACATGTTTCAAACCACCGCGGTAAATCGCTTCGGCCAAAACTGTTGCAGTAGTAGTTCCATCACCAGCCGCATCGCTTGTCTTACTGGACACCTCACGAACCATTTGAGCGCCCATGTTTTCGTATGGGTCCTCGAGGTCAATCTCCTTGGCCACGGTCACCCCATCTTTAGTTACAGTCGGAGAACCAAACTTCTTGTCTAGTACCACGTTTCGACCCTTTGGACCGAGCGTTGCCTTAACAGCTTTTGCTAAGGTACTAACACCTTCGAGAAGCGCTTTCCGTGCATTTTCATCAAACTTGAGTTGTTTTGCTGACATAATATAGATTCTTTCTATTTAATTGTTTATAATTATCCTACGATAGCAAGAATATCATCCGAGTTAAGAATCTTTAGTTCCTTCCCGTCAATCTTGATCTCTGTACCTCCGTACTTACTAATAAGTACCTTATCTCCTTTTTTAACCTCAAACGGGACTTTATCGCCCTGCTCATCGGTCTTACCAGTGCCCAATGCGACAACTTTTGCTTCGCTTGGTTTTTCTTTAGCAGAATCTGGGATGATTATACCTCCATCAGAATGCTGTTCTTTTTCCTCGACCATTTCCACAATAACGCGGTCGCCGAGCGGTTTTACTTTTAGTGCCATTTTTTTATTTGTGTTCTTACTAGATGTTTGATCCCGTAAAAACGGGAAAAGGTTGCTGTGTCGGTTTTCAAGACCACTCGGTCTTGGCCAGACACAAACAAATTTCTCAGTCCTTCTTTTCCTCTACAACCTCCGCATCAATAATAGGACCTTCTTCTTTATTCTCTGTTTCAGGCTGTGCTGAATTAGTATCGCTAGCTGATCCTCCGCCAGCTGCTTGAGCCTCTTGGGCTGACTTGTAAATCTCTTGGGACGCATCCTGCACAACTTGTTGAAGTTTCTCTGTAGCACTTTTAATTGCATCAGCAGCTGTCCCCTTTAACGCTTCCTTTAATTCTTCATTAGCAGATTCAACCGCACTTTTTTTATCTGCAGGAATCTTGTCTGCGTTATCTTTTAACAACTTTTCAGTTTGATATGCCAAGTTGTCTGCGTTATTACGAAGATCAACATCTTCACGTCTTTTTTTATCTTCATCAGCATGCGCATCGGCATCCTTTTTCATTTTCTCGATATCTTCCTCAGATAACCCACTACTAGCTGTAATAGTTATCTTCTGCTCTTTACCTGTACCCAAGTCTTTCGCAGACACATTAAGGATACCATTAGCATCAATATCGAAAGTCACTTCAATTTGCGGCGTGCCACGCGGAGCTGGCGGTATTTCAGTCAATTGAAATTTACCAACACTCTTATTATCGTTAGCAAATTCCCGTTCGCCCTGAAGCACATGTATATCTACCGCAGGCTGATTATCTGCTGCTGTAGAGAAAACTTCTGATTTTTTTGTTGGGATTGTGGTATTACGCTCAATCAACTTAGTCATTACTGCTCCCATTGTCTCAATTCCCAACGATAACGGAGTCACGTCCAGCAACAAAACATCTTTAACATCACCTTTGAGCACGCCTCCCTGAATTCCAGCACCAATCGCAACAACCTCATCAGGATTTACACCCTGATTTGGTTTCTTACCCAAAATAGCTTCCGCAGTTTCTACCACTTTGGGCATCCGAGTCATGCCTCCTACCAAAACTAACTCATTAATTTCCCCAGTTGTAACATCTGCATCATTCAAACAAGCTTCAACTGGACCTCGTGTACGATCAAATAGACCTTCACAAATCTGTTCTAACTTGGATCGGGAAAGTTGCGCGTTAATATGCTTAGGCCCACTGGCATCTGCCGTTATGAAAGGTAGATTGATATCATAACTTTGAGAGCTAGACAGTGAAATCTTAGCTTTCTCGGCCTCTTCTTTAATTCGCTGCATTGCGTCTGGTTGCTCTCGAATATCCATTCCACTATCCTGCTGAAATGTATCTACGATCCAATCAATAATAGTGTTATCCCAGTCATCACCTCCCAAATGAGTATCCCCATTTGTCGCTTTCACCTCAAACACACCATCGCCTATCTCCAAAACAGAAATATCAAAGGTGCCTCCACCTAAATCATAAACTGCTATATTTTCCTCAGCATTTTTATCTAAACCATAAGCGAGTGATGCCGCAGTGGGCTCATTAATGATTCGAAGCACATCCAAACCAGCAATCTTACCAGCATCTTTTGTTGCCTGACGCTGAGTATCATTATAGTAGGCTGGGACAGTAATCACTGCCTCAGTTATTGTTTCACCTAACCTCATTTCAGCATCCGACTTTAATTTACCTAAAATCATCGCTGATATTTCAGGCGGACTATACTGCTTGGTCTCACCATCCGACTCTACTTCAACAGCTGCATCACCATTAGCCGCCTTTACGACTTTATAAGGGATGCGCTTTATTTCTTCTGCAATCTCTTCATATTTTCGGCCCATGAACCTTTTTACCGAAAAAATGGTATTTCTCGGATTAGTAACACCTTGACGTTTAGCTGCTTCACCAACAAGCCTTTCACCATTTTTACTGAATGCCACAACAGATGGAGTGGTTCTTCGACCTTCGGAATTCTCAAGCACAAGAGGCTCCCCTCCATCCATAACAGCCATACAGGAATTCGTCGTTCCTAAATCTATCCCTAAAACTTTGCCCATAAAAATCTGTTTTTGAATTAGCAAAAATAATGCCAACTATTAAAATATATGCTTATATTGTTTATAATCAATAACTTACAGCATATATAAACAAATTAATTGTAATTCAAAATAAGACAACTGTGTCATAATGACTCTAAAATACTCTATCTTACTCTAACAATGTCTCAAATTATTATGCGAATCTTCTAGAAAGTAAATTGAACTAGAATTAGTTATCGAAAGGGTTATTGGATTTATTTTTATTTGATGATTGGTGGAAAGGATTACCCGCCTCAGCAAATTTTGCCTCCGATTTAATTTTACGAACTTTCTTAGTAGGCTTAGGGGTGAAAAATGGAGAAAAAAAGAGATAAAACCACGGTATCATTAAGTGAATCACCCATACAAAAGCAAAGACAACTAATTCAATTTGTTTTATTCCATACATGAATATTCCAACACTCATTAGCAAAGCTCCTGGCATATGTGCGGCCGAAGCCAATTGCCAAGCGCCTCTAACAGACAAGCGATTTATAGAAAAAATCTTCAACGGCAATATATACAGACAACCTAAAAACGACCAAGAAACTATCAATAAAACAGCAATCAAAAAACCCAAGGATAATAAAACTAAATGTGATCGAGCCCCCCACCAAGGCTTTAAATCAGATTTATTAAAAGGAATCTTAAGATTCAATGGATAAGGGAAAACAATTAAACCTAAACCAAGACTGCTACCTACAAACAATCTCTTTGACTCAAAAGCCAAAACCAAATCAACGCTTTCAATGACATTAGTAATACCGCCTGGTTCTACATCTAACCGCATAAACGGCTCCCCCCCTGCCGGTCCTTCAACGTGCAAGGATGCCCCAACAGGCCAATTCAAACTACCAAATGAAATATCTCCGCTTGGAGGCATTTGCTCGATTGATTCATCAATTACTGGAATCCAAGCACTATTTACAAACCAGACGAATACTCCAGCAACAAAAAAGGCAAATATAAATTGTGCTCCCAATAACCTCCAAAGAGAAGCAACCGAAAAACGGGCCACACCACCTACTGTGAAAGGCTGATAAGCGACTATTGGACGATTATTTGTCATCAAAGCCCAAAACTACTCAGTTCGAGTAAGTTGGAAAACTTTAAATATGAAAAAACAAACCTTTTTATTAATATTTAGACAATAATTCCCTGCTTTCAGCTTGACGATAATCAATATGCGCGACTAGTCTGTGTTCCGTTGCTACAATTTGGTAGCTGTAAGGCAACTCAAAGTTACGTTCGAGTGAAGTCGGAGAGCAATCTGCCGGCTTTTTTGTTCGTTATAAACGACTTAAGCCTTGTCGAAATATTAAAGAAATTATGAATGCAGAATTTTTAGCGAGTATGGAATATTGGGAGCGTGAGAAAGGCCTCGATCGTGAGATTCTTATTAGCGCTGTCGAAGACGCCTTATTATCAGCAGCCAAGCGAGCTTTAGGTCCTGCGAGAGAATTACGATGCCAAATCGACCGTAAAAATGGAGATATTCGTGCATATGCAACTCTAATTGTTGTAGAAAAAATCATTAATAAGCACGATGAAATCGATATCGCAAGAGCGTGCTTACATAAATCTGACGCACAATTAAATGATGAAATTGAAGTCGAAGTAACGCCAAAGAATTTTGGGCGAATCGCGTCCCAAAATGCTAAGCAAGCTTTGATGCAAGCAATTCGTCGCGCAGAAAAGGCTCTGGTATATTCTGAATTTCATGATCGGATTGGAGATATTGTCAGCGGGGAAGTTCGTGGATTCGATCGGTCTGACGTTCTAATCGATTTAGGACGATTTGAAGCCCTACTCCCCAACCGTGAACGAGTTCCTACCGAGGAATATCAACGGGGTGAACGTATACGCTGCTATGTAAAATCTGTCGCTGGAGGAGGACATGGATCTGAAATTATCCTCTCTAGGAAAGATCCAGAATTCGTTCTTAAATTATTCAGGCTTGAAGTATCTGAAATTAATGATGGAACTATCGAAGTTAAAGGAATTGCTCGTGAGCCAGGATTTCGAACTAAGCTGGCTGTTTACTCTCGAGATGAAAAGGTAGATCCGGTCGGCGCATGTGTCGGCCTACGAGGTCAGCGAGTTAAGAACATTGTCCGCGAATTAAACAATGAAAAAATAGATATAATACCTTGGGACGAGAACATCGAAACTTATGTAACAAATGCACTGTCCCCAGCCGAAATCAAACGCATGGAAGTTCAATCAGAACGCAAGAGAATTCATATTTTCGTGGAACCTGATCAACTTTCGCTAGCTATTGGGCGACGAGGTCAAAATGCAAGGCTTACTAGCTTGCTAACAGGATGGCAGATTGATATCGATTCAGAAGAAGAAATCAAAGTCGGCTTTGAAGAACAAGTGGCAAAAGCTGTTGAAGCCCTAGCATCAATTCCGGGAATTGAAAAAACACAGGCCGATGCCATCGTACATGCAGGGCTTCTCACGTTAGATGCGTTGAATAGTGTAGAGGCAAATGATCTTAAAGAAATCCCCGGATTGGAGGATAGTGCAGAAACCGTACTGGCTGCTGCAAAAGCCGAAATTGAGAGGCGATCGGCTGGGGGTACGCACGAATCAGAATTAAATTCTCAAGCGGAAGAGGAGCCTATGAAAGGAATCTCCAATAATTCTGATAAGGCTGAATAAAAAGATATATATTAATAATATTCGTTTTAACTTTTTTCATTTAATCAAACCTCACTCAAACTAATTTTATGCCAGTCCGAATTTACGAAATTGCGAAAAAGGTTGGAATTCCAAGTAAGGAAGTTTTAGCCAAAGCCAAGGAATTAGGCATCACCAACGCAAAAGTTGCCTCGAGCACATTAGATAAAATAACAGCCGAGTATCTCGAAGAACAAATCACCGGGAAGCCTGAACCCGAAACACTTGATAAAACAGAGGTAAAGCAACCTGCATCAGAACCTGTAATTATTACCGCTCCTCCATCAGAACCTACTCTTCAAGAAGAGCCTGCTCTAGAACAAGAGCCTGCTCTAGAACAAGAGCCTGCTACTGAAAGCACTGAAAACACAAATGAATCTATAGATAAAATTCAACCAGAAATAGAGGAGATTGGCGAAAAGGAAGATTCTGATCAACAGGAAGAAGAACTTGAAGAGAAAGAACAAAGTGATCTCGGCAAAAAAGTAGGATTCATTGAATTGGGGGATATGCCCGCTCGCCCAACAATGCGGGAACGCAGAAAAAAGAAGGATAAAAACAAAGATACTGAACAGAAAAATAACGGGCCTAAAAAAAGTCAAATACAGGAAGAGAAGACTCCCTCTAATAGCCCACGCAAACCAAAGTATATCGCACCATCCGACGGACCATTGATTGCTATCAAGCCGCCTATCATTGTTAGAGATCTCGCCGAGGCAATGAATCGAAAACCCTTTCAGCTCATTGCGGACCTCATGTCATTGAACGTTTTCGCGAATGTCAACCAGTCCATCGATGAACCAGCTGCTCGAGAAGTTTGCGCAAAGAACGGTTTCCGTTTCAGGCTAGAACGTCGTGAACGTGGAGCTGGCTTAGCTAAGTCAGATATCAAGAAAAAAGTAGTTCTTGATGCCAAAGACGAAGATGACGACCTACAACTACGAGCCCCAGTAGTTACAATCATGGGACATGTAGATCACGGTAAGACTACTTTACTTGATGTCATTCGCGAATCAAATATAACGGCAGGCGAAGCAGGCGGAATTACTCAGCATATTGGAGCCTATACCATTAACGTACCTAATCCGGAAAATCGAAAAAAACTCGAACAGATTACTTTTCTCGATACCCCTGGACATGCTGCCTTCAGTGCTATGCGTGCAAGAGGAGCAAATATTACAGATATTGTGATTTTGGTTGTAGGTGCAGATGATGGCGTGATGCCACAAACAATAGAGGCGCTGAGCCACGCACAAGCTGCTGAAGTTCCAATCATTGTTGCAGTTAACAAAATCGATCACCCATCAGCTAACCCCACAATGCCTCGGACTCAACTTCAGGAAAAAGGATTGGTATGCGAAGAATGGGGTGGTGAAACAATTTTTGTCGATGTATCTGCATTAAAGAAAACTAATATCGATAAGTTACTTGAAATGGTACTACTTCAAGCGGAAGTTCTAGAACTAAAGGCCAACCCAAACCGAAAAGCTATCGGTAATGTCGTCGAATCCGCCATGGAGGCTGGAGGGTCGACTGCTACTTTACTAGTTCGCAAAGGAACACTAAAAGTCGGAGATATGATGGTTTGTGGCAACTTCTATGGCAAAACCCGAGCCTTAATTGATCACGAAGGTAAAAGAATAAAAGAAGCCGGGCCTTCCAGTGCCGTAAAAGTTCTCGGCTTGAATGGTGTCCCAGAAGCCGGAGCAGCATTCAATATTGTTCCGAACGAAAAAGAAGCCAGAAATATATCTGAAGAACGTGTATTAAAGGATCGTAATGAATCGGCTGATAAAAAACGTCGAATGACTCTTGAGAACTTATTTAGCCGTACTCAATCCGACGCTAATAAAACACTCAAGTTAATAATTAAAGCTGATACACAGGGATCAGTTGAAGCGATTGTTGACTCGGTTAAAAAAATTAAAACCGATAAAGTTCAAACCGAAATCATTCATTCAGGGGTAGGATCAATTTCAGAATCTGACGCAACTCTAGCTAGCGCTTCCAATGCTGTCATTCTGGGGTTCCACGCTAAAATTGATACAGGAGTTGGGGAAATCACAAAACGTGAAGGCATACAAATCAAACTCTACGCAATCATTTACGAGTTAATTGAAGAGGTCAAAGAAGCCATGGCCGGCCTATTAGACCCTCTAATGAAAGATGTAGTAACAGGCCAAGCAGAAGTGCGTAAAATCTTTGAGCTAAGCAAAGGCGGAAACGTTGCAGGTTGTGCCGTTACCAGTGGTAAGCTGCTTAGAGGAAAGATGCGAGTTGTTCGAAAAGAAGAACTGGTTTATGAAGGGATTTCACATACTTTAAAACGATTCAAAGACGAGGTTAACGAAGTAAGATCAGGTATGGAATGTGGTATCCGTCTTGATGGATTTGATGAATTCAAGGAGGGAGATATCATTGAGTGCTACACTCAAGAGAAAGTCGCCCAATCACTTTAACATCTCTCATAAATGCAAAACCTGCGCCACATTCGCGTGCGCGAACTTTTAAAACGAGAACTTAATGAAATATTCCGCCGTGAATTTCCGGTAGAACTTGGCGTAGTTAGTGTCAGCGAAGTTGGTGTCTCTAACGATCTACATTCAGCCAAAGTATTTGTATCCTCTATTGGTGACGACAAAGCACAACAAAAGGCATTCCGAACAGTTCGTAAATCAGCAAGCAAAATTCAATTTCAACTCGGTCGAACAGTTACGCTAAGATATACTCCCAAACTAAAGTTTGTCATGGATGCCGCGCGTAACCGAGGAGATCGTGTACTCCAAATACTAGATGAAATCGAACAGGACTCTCAACAAGATAATCCTGATGAAAACGACCAAATTGAAAATTATTGATCGCATATTATCTGTAATAAAAGATAGCCATACTATCGCGGTTTGTAGCCATATGAGACCCGATGGGGATTGTATTGGTTCATCACTAGGCCTAACTCTCGCTCTACTTGATTTAGGTAAAGAAGTTACGTGTTGGAACCAAGACTCTATTCCATCGAAATTACAGTTCTTAGATCCAACCCGAATCATTCAAACTCCACGTCATATTAAAAGACCTTTTGACTGTGTCATAGCAGTAGATTCAGCTAGTATCGAAAGGCTAGGAAATGTGCAGGAGCATATTGTTAACCGTAAACAACTCATCAATATTGATCATCATACTAGCAACACGCGTTTTGGAGATATTAACTGGATCGCTAGCCGAGAACCTTCTAGTGGAGAATTAATTTATCGATTGATTAAAGAAGCAGGATGGAAAATAACCTCAAATATAGCAGACTGCCTTTTCACAGCCATATCGACAGATACGGGTTCTTTTCAATATCCTACTACATTACCAGCAACCTACTATGCCGCTGGAGAACTAGTTAAAAAAGGGGCAAATCTGGAAACAGTTTGTAACGAAGTCTACCAATCGTACCCTCTCTCGCGAGTTAAGCTGCTTCAAAAGGTCTACAACAATTTTAAACTTATTGAAGACAACCAAATAGCATACTTTTGGCTTAAAAAGAAGGATTTTGAAAAAACAGGCGCTACAGCTAGTGACACTGAAGGATTAATAGATCATGTTCGAGCAATCAAATCCGTAATTGTTGCATGTGTTTTTGAAGAGTTAGAACCAGATTTAGTTCGTATTAGCCTGCGGTCAAAAGACAAGAATGTGAATGTTAGCGATGTCGCAGCAATATTTGGTGGTGGAGGTCATCAAGCCGCAGCTGGAGCAAGAATTACAGGCAAACCACTGAGTATTCAACGTCGAGTAATTGCTGCTATCCGGAACGAACTTCAGTCACAATTATCATGAGTTTGGTCGATTTTGATGGTATTCTTCTAATAGATAAGCCAGCAGGGCCCACATCGCATGATATTGTAGATATTATTCGTAATAGTTATCGCATTAAGAAAGTCGGACACTGCGGCACACTAGACCCTGCAGCAACAGGCCTATTAACGATTCTACTAGGAAAAGCCACAAAGCTCTCAGAAAAACTAATGTCTGATGACAAAGTTTATGTGGGATCATTGAAACTTGGCGAAACTACCAACACGTACGATGCAGAGGGCCAAATAGAATCGCATAAACAAGTCCCACATCTATCTATTGATACTCTTCAAGAAGAGGCTAATAAATTTCTAGGCGATCAAATGCAAATCCCACCGATGGTTAGCGCTATCAAAATCAACGGAACACCACTATATAAACTTGCCAGAAAAGGTCAGAAAGTTGATCGAAAAGAACGTTTTATACACCTCTACAAATTCATAATCTCTGAATATAAACCACCATTTGCATGGTTTAAGATCGCTTGCACAAAAGGCACATATATTCGATCACTAGCACATGACTTTGGCAACTCACTTGGCTGTGGTGGACATCTCTCTGGACTTAGACGGACTGTATCAGGAAAATTTAAAGTGAGTAATGCCACTACACTAGAGGAACTGACGAGTCTTTCTCCCTCAGATTTAAATAAGCGAGTTATCCCAATATTAAAAACTTTCAGTTCTTGATAAATGAAGCAACTTAGCCAGCCTAGCGATCTATATGATAAAGAGCGAAAAGTTTGTTTGGCAATTGGAATGTTTGACGGTGTACATCTTGGTCACCAACAAGTATTACAGCAAGCTGTACAAGCTGCATCTCAGAATAATTCAGTTTCAGTTGCTATAACTTTTGACCAACACCCTTCGCACATCATTTCGCCTGAGCAAGCTCCTGCCCTAATACAAACTCAGGCTCAAAGAATTCGAACTATTGAACTTTTGGGCATAGACGCAATACTAATCATTAAATTCGATGAAGCCTTCAGCCTCAAAACAGGCAAATCATTTATTCAAGAAATTGCTCAAGGATTTGGATCAATTCACAGCATTTGTGTAGGGAAAGATTTTATGTTCGGCCACAATAGAGACGGAAACTTTCAATCCCTCCAAAAACTTGGCCAAAAACTTGGGTTTATCTCGTATGGATTACAACCTGTAATACTTGATGATCAAGTAATAAGCAGCACTCGAATTAGAACAGCCTTGAGCAAAGGAAAAATCGATGATGCAAATCAAATGTTAGGTCGTAAATTCTCTATAGAAGGACAAGTCGTAAAGGGTGATGGAAAAGGTCGTGAGATCGGGTTTGCAACTGCAAATCTGGATACAAAAGGCTTAATTTTACCTCCGAATGGGGTATATGCAGCATACGCTCAACTTAATGGACACAAATTTAAAGCCCTACTTAACATTGGCGTCAGACCTACTATAAAACAGTCTCCATCTTCGCTACAGGTCGAGACTCATTTACTTAACTTCAACGATAACATTTATGATGAAGTAATTGAAATTGAGTTTATCAGCAGATTACGAAATGAGTTAATGTTTAACTCCACTGAAGCATTAAAAAAACAAATATCGAGTGATATTGAACACGCCAAAACCTTGTTTTAATTAAAGTATATTTTAATAATACGAACCCATGAATGCAGGAATCACAGCCATTAATGAAGAAGTCAAAAACGCAAGTGCCTTTGTTCAACCACTTTTAGGAGAAATGAGTAAAGTCGTTATCGGGCAAAAAGTACTCGTCGAGCGACTTATAATTGGTCTACTCGCTAATGGGCATGTTCTCCTAGAAGGCGTACCAGGTTTAGCCAAAACTCTATCAATAAAGTCATTAGCTCAGTGCATGGACGCAAAATTTTCTCGGCTTCAATTTACACCCGATATGCTTCCAGCAGATGTTGTTGGCACTCAAATATATAACCCCCAGTCGGGCGACTTTACTACACGGCAAGGGCCTGTATTCGCAAATCTAGTCTTAGCTGATGAAATAAACCGTGCTCCAGCAAAAGTGCAAAGCGCTCTTCTTGAAGCCATGCAAGAACGACAAGTTACAATTGGAGATCAGACCCATAAACTACCCGAACCATTTTTAGTATTAGCCACTCAAAATCCAATTGATCAAGAAGGAACATACCCTCTACCAGAAGCACAAGTAGATCGATTCATGCTTAAAGTCAAAATAAGCCATCCAGAACGTGCTGAAGAGCGTCAAATCCTCGACTTAATGAGTAGTACCAACACCATGCCAGAAACTCAACAAACGATCTCAATGAATGACATCAGGAAAGCACGAGAGATCATCAACAACATTTATATCGATGATAAAGTAAAAGATTATATAGTTGATATGGTTTGTTGCACACGAGAACCTGCAAAATATGAAATCGACATATCAAGTTTCATCCAACTTGGAGCATCACCGAGAGCAACAGTAGCACTAACTCTATCAGCTAAATCTCATGCATTTCTGCGCGGACGAGGCTTTGTAACCCCACAAGATGTAAAAAGTGTGGCACTTGATGTGCTGCGCCATAGAGTATCAGTTACATTCGAAGCAGAAGCAGAAGAAAAATCTCCAGAAATCATCATTCAAAAAATACTCGACGAATTACCTGTTCCCTAAGGTTCACATATAATTCTCAAACATCACGTTTAACTCTAAAGACACCCTCTTCCCCAGATTGAGAGACCTCTGAGTACACAATTTTTAAACCATGCTTATCCAAGTATTTATTCAAAGTTTCTTTGGTATGCCGATAGGAATAAAAAATCCTAAGTGATTGACCAGACTCAAATGTTATTATTTTATTATCGATTTGAATCACCTGTGAATGATTAAAGCGAAAATCAGCCACAACTCGAAGTAAATCACCTGAAGACTCAATTCCAAAAACCAAAGCTCCAGCATTCTTCGGGATACCAATCCCAACTAAAAAAGAAAGCAACCAATCACGCGTTTCCTCATTGTCATACTGAGGTAAAATATTTTCTACTCCAGTTAAATAGTTACCATCTGGGACAAGGTTTACACTAAAAAAAAGATCATCATCATCTCGAGTTATCCTGAAAAGCTTAGGAAGTATAAGCTCTGGCTCAAGATTTGGAATCATTCCAAAAAATGTAAATATTCGTGTGTGACTAAAAGGTAATAAATCGTCTAATAATTGATCTAAATCATTCGATTCCGACAGATCACACACCAGAGGATAAATATTATTATAATTTAATTTTTTACCGACTTCGCTCCGAGCTACTAATGTCATTGATTGACTAACATCACAAGGAACATAATATAATTTTCTGGTTGCTAATTTAAGCTTAGATAAACATCTCGCATCCTTTTGCCCCCCTCCACATCCTAATCCAATTAATACCACATCACTATATTTGGCTTGGGAAAATACCGTATCAAATACAGAGTCGTAAACAAGAGTAACATCAGAATCTATTCTCGAAGGCGAATGTGACTGATGAACATTAAGCCATTTTTGCGTTTGATAAACACTATCATACAAAAATTTTGGCGGCACATAACTATTTCGAAGAGCCTCAATCAGTTGCCGCTGAATAACATCAGGAAATTGACTCGGATGAATAGTTACTTTTACCGAATTTGTATTGGTAGAATTCATTATTTTTCGCTATTCAGATGCCTTTTTTTATTTGCTTTAATAATTTGTATTCAGGTCGTTCTTTATAATACTTATCAAGCGGGAAGCAGCCACTTAAAAGGCCATTACGAGGCCCTGTAGTGCAATCGCTAAACGTTCGGCAAATATTCCTAGAAATTAATTGATCTTTTGTCATGGCATCTAGCAATATGTCAGGATAACTCAATACCATACGACCCAACCCAACAACATCAACCCAACCTTCCCGAACTAAATACTGAGTCACATGCGGCAAAAACTCCTGAAGATAACTATATCCGCAACCTGCAATCGCAATATCGGCCGGAGCTATCTCACGAATTTTTCGAACTACTTGAATCTGACGATTAACATCTATAAGAGGATCACTAACTAACTGGTAACCATCCGAAGGCGGATAAGCAGCCGGACGCTGAATATGCGGATTGTAGTATGGGGAACCAGCACTGAGACTAACGAGTTTAACACCTAGATCACTACAAAGCTTTATAAATTGATGCGTCTCAGTCAAATCGTATTCAAGTGGATTATGAGAATTAATCCCAAAACCATAACGGTAAGGTAGGCAGTGAGAGAATTCTTCTGGAATACCAGGGCCTAGTTTTCCTGAACTAGACTTTCCCGGATCGGATCTAAACGGCACTAAATCAAACGCACTCAATCGAACAATAATATCGATTGCATTACGATCAGCACGAATACTGCTAATAATTTGGCGAAGAATTTTGGTGCGATTTTCAAATGATCCACCATATCTTCCAGGACGAGTATGAGCACCAAGAAATTCGTGTAAAAGATAACCATGACAATGCTTTATATCCACAAAGTCTGCGCCAACATCCGCGGCGATCCTAGCAGCGCTAACATAACATTGGATTAATTCATCAATTTCATTGTCCGTCCATAATTGATTATCACTTTTAACTTCAAATTTCCCATCCAAAATTGGGTGTCTATATGCTACACGCGGCTCAAACCGTGACTTTTCGTTAGGCCGACAAAACCGCCCCGAATGTGTAAGTTGAAAACCAACAACTAAATCTTCTGTGCTAGCATACCTTTCATTATGAGCCTGCAGCAGAGTCTGAAGTAATCCGGCAATTCCAGACTTATTCTCTTCTGAAATAATCAACTGATTTGGGTTAGCCCTTCCATCAGCTCGAACCGCCATCGCCTCGCCACCAAGAATTAACTTGGCACCACTAACACCAAAACGCTGCCATCTCCTTTGCATCTCCTCAGTAACACCACCCGTAACGGTACCATCCCAGCCTTCCATTGGATGAATTGCAATCCGGTTACCAGCAGTCTTACCGTTCAATGAGATTCTATCTAAAGGTTTAGCAAATGGAGATTCTGCAGCAGGTAAAACCAAATCATCACATGGTAATTCAATACCTAAAGAAGAAATATGACTTCGAAATGCATCTGGGGTTTTAAGCTTGGCTACTCGCTTCAACTTGAACATATCGGGCATAATAAAATCAGTAATCAAAAAAAGTCATATAACACTCACCACGAGCTTCACGCAATAACATCAAAGCTAATTCTCG
>NYWG01000016.1 GCA_002684915.1 Verrucomicrobiales bacterium | reverse complement strand
AGGATATTTAGAAAACTCAGCGAAGACTCTGCCGCACACATGGGGAAAGCGAGTTTTTGATTTTATGTTTTAGCTTCACAATAGGCGTAAATTTCATTTCTGCATTTGTCTGACTTAGTTGTTTGCAATTACTCGCGGGTCAGCAGGAGGTATCGGCTTGTCGAGAGCCCAAAGCACTCCGTTTAAGAGTAGTCGTTTAAAAACGGATAATTCGAAATCGCCTACGCTGCCGAGTGAGGTGTAAAAAACTCGACTGCCGTTGACTCTGTTCGTCCAAGCAACGGGTTCATTAATATTATCTCTACCAATGAGTGTTCCAGTGAGAAGTACTTTTACGTTTTTTGATAGTTTTTTGTTTTTGTACAAGTGGGATTTAGCTTCGAATGCTTCCGAGTTGATGCCAGTGAGAATCGGTTGGTTGGCGATGTCGCCATTCACGTTTACAACTGTAGCCGGTCCCTTTGGTGGTTTATTCCCGTAATGACCATTATAATTTACACCTAGAATTTCGTCATCGAATTCGGACCAACGAATATGCTTAGTGCTAGGTGGATCGCTATCGAATGCATGGCTTGCAGTGCGGATGCCTACAATCGGCTTGCCTTTTGCTAAATGATTTTGGATGAGTTTGAGTTGGGCCTTGAGAGGGGTACGGCGGCGGACACTGATGAATAATAAGTCGGCATCCTTTAATGCCTTTAGTCCAAGGAAATTGTTAGGATCGTTTTCATCAACGTTTACAAATGTGCATCGCATCCCCCTGTATTCTAAATGTTGCTTTGCGAAAACTGGAAGTGTTGAGGCTGTGCTGTATTCTTTCTCGCCAATCATAAAAACAATATGAGGAGCAGTGTCTCCTTTGAATTTAAAAGGTTTACCCCCAAGGAGTTGATCGCTGGTGGTGGTTGGGCATACGCGTTCTTCAATGTGTTCAATGACCAATTCGGTGCCTCGGAAGTGATTTACATATGGCCAACGAGCTGGGTTGTACATGGCATCTGTCAGATCGCGAACTAGCAATACATTTTTCCCATTTCGAGTCATGTTTCTTAATCCAAATGGACGGCCTAGCACGCACATGTTGGTGTGTACTCCAACAAGCATTACGTTCTTTATATTGCGGGCTTCAAGCAGGTTCCATATTTCAAATCCATTGTCGCTGATAGCGTCATACTTGGGATTGATATCTATTCCTTCTACTTGCCGTTTCCATGGGCTCCTTGGATTGCGACCAATTTCTGATAGGTGTTTGGCCCAAGCTGCATGTTCAGTAGGGTCGTCATCTTCGCCGCCGTCTGAGTGATCGATAGGGTAACCCTGAAGTTCTTCTGCCTTGTCAATCCAATTGCACCAGTTTTCTATGTCCTTTGGATAGTTTTTGGCTTTAGGGGCGTTAAGAGCCCGTTGCCTAGAGGGATGTCCATCGTAGAAACCTGTACAGGACGAAGGAGCATGAATAATGAAGGAGCCGCTTTTGCGAGCCTTATTCAAAAAAATGTTCATTCGTGGAGTCAACTCGCCGACTCTGACGACGGCGTTTTTACAATGATGTAGATCCCACATGTCACAAACAATGACGGCAGTTTCTTTGGCATTCCATAGAACTTTTTGCTGGCTTACTGCCCACTGCCCAGATGCATCCTTTACTCGATGTCGGGTATTAAGAGTAAAGGATTCAGCATGGACTTGAGATGTTGGATTCAATGCTGTGGAAATCAGAAATATAAAAACTGAAATTTGCTTCATATAAAAACGTGATTTTATGTAGGACATGCTTTCGGCTTAGGCATGCGTTGTCAACTAAAACACGTGAATCATTAAACAAGGCTTCGCAAAACCATGTAACCGGTTTAACTTGCCCATGTTAAATGCGGCCATGAGTGAAATCGCGGACCAATCAAAAGATGTTCAAGAAGCGAAGCGACCTTTACGCGTTCTAGTGGTAGAGGACTCGGAGTTCGATGCTCGAATGTTAGTAGGCTTGTTGAAGACTGGAGGATTTGATCCGACTTTTAAGAGGGTCGAGACAGCGATCGAAATGAATGAGGCTTTGGGTTGTGAAGAGTGGGAAGTGATTCTTGCTGACTATAACCTGCCTGAGTTTAGCGCGCCTAAGGCACTCGAAGTATTAAGAGATACGAAACTCGATATTCCTTTTATAATTGTTTCGGGTGGTATCGGCGAGGACACAGCAGTGTCTGCAATGAGGGATGGTGCTCATGATTATTTAATGAAGGGTAATCTAGCCCGATTAGTTCCTGCAGTTGAGCGTGAATTGCGCGACGCCGAGGTGAGAGTATCGAGACGGCAGGCGATTAAAGAACTACGAGAAAGCGAAATGCGGCATCGATCATTAATTGAGAATGCTTCAGACATAATATTAGTACTAGATTCTAAGGGGGTAGTTAGCTTCATAAGTCCAGCTTGTGAGAAGGTTCTAGGTAAGAAAGAAGAAGATTTAACTGGTATAGATTGGTTTGATCTTGCAGAGGAGTCGTGTCGAGAACAGCTCAGGAATGAATACTACCAATCGCTTAGCCAAGATTTGATTAGTTTTTCTTTTGAAGGTCGTTTTCTTGACATGAATGGAGACATCCGAGTGTTGGATGCGACTGCTCAAAACTTACTTAGTGACGAAGCGATAGCAGGAGTGGTGCTCAATGTTCGTGATGTCACTGATCGACTGAAGTCACAAGCTGCGATTCGAGAGTCTGAGGAAGAGTTTCGTGTCGCTAGAGAGATACAGCAGCATTTGTTTCCTAAGCAAGCGCCTCGTGCAGATGGGCTTGATATTGCAGGAGCGTCTAGTCCAGCTGCCGCCACCGGAGGAGATTATTTTGATTATCTAAACACGTCCGATGGGCAATTAGTCCTCGCAGTAGCGGATGTGAGTGGTCACGGAGCAGGACCTGCGATGCTTATGGCAGAAACACGAGCTTATCTTAGGATTCTTACACGAAACCGTGATCATTTAGGAGAAATCCTGGTGCGAGCTAATAACATGGTGGGTGAGGACGTAGGCAAGGAGCGATTCATTACTATTGAATTAGTTAAGCTAGACATTGATTCCAAAACGATTGTTCAGTGTAGTGCTGGTCATACCCCTGGCTATATTATTGGAAAAAAAGGAGAGATTAAGCATAAGATGAAGAGAACCGGCATAGCGCTGGGAGTCAGGCCTGATGCTGACTATCAAGTTGAAGGGCCGTCACAATTAGAAAAAGGGGATATAATTTTACTACAAACTGATGGATTGGCGGAAACTGCTAATGCTGAAGGGGAACTGTTTGGTGCTCAACGAGTTATTGAAGAATTACATACCAATCGAAATCTCAGTGCAGCCGAAATTGTTGATTCAATCTTCAAAAAGGTTGCGCATTTTTCTGAGGGGGCTGAACAAGAGGACGATTATACAATGATAGTGGTTAAAGTGCTCTAGGGTTATTTTTGCGAATTAGCCTTGCTAAACGTCGATAATACATCTATTGAGCCTCCAGATTTATGTCTATAAGACAGTTTAACGATTTAATGGATATGACTAAATTAAGATTGCAAGTGGTTCGTTTGTTTTTTTTGTGTTTTTTTGTTTTTTCTGCTGTTGAAAGCCAAGCAAAAGAATCTCAGACCATTTCTATCGAAAAGATATCTTCTAAGGTTTATGGTGTTAAGCCGTTCAAAGTTAAAGCGTTAGCTTCATCAAAATTGCCTGTTGCAATTTTAGTGAGCGGCCCTGCTGAGATCGATCAATCTGGAGTATTATCTGTTAAGGGGGTTGGAATGGTTAGATTGATTGCTATTCAAAATGGAAATAAGCAATTTATTGCAGCAAAACCGGTTCTTTTATCCTTTGAAGTGGTTAAAGCTGAGTTAACAGTTGTTGCTGAGGATAAAACTATAAGTAAAGGTGAAACTGTTCCTGAATTGACAATTGAATATAGAGGATTTGTGAATGGTGATAGTATAAAAAATCTTAAAAATCCAGCAATAGCTAAAGTCGTGGAAACCGGAAAGGGATTATTAAAAAAGACTAGAATTGTTCCAAGTGGAGCAGAATCACCAAATTANACCTTTAAATACTTAACTGGGGTGTTGAAGGTGAAGCCTTAAAAAATCNATAAAATATTAATAATATTTGANTTTTTGAAGTTTNGGNTAAAAAANAAAATTAATTTTATAGTAAAAAGTCAAAAAAATATTGGAATTATANAGTTAATTCCTAGTTTTTTTGGAAANGACAGAAATTCTTGTNGATAAAAGACTTGCCATAGNGGTCAGGTTTTGGCCAAATCCGGCGGGTTTGTAATCTGGAGTTGTAAAGAGGCGACACATTGTCGCCCCTATTGCTGTCTCCAGCACTGATAAAAATTTTCTTAAAATATGAAAAAAACAAACGGAACCAAAGGAGCCATATTCAAACGTATTGTTGCGGGATCGCTATCGATTATAGCGACCATGCTGCTTGCCTTGCCAGGGCAAGTAACAGCTGGAGATACAGCGCAGACAGTTGCATTCACTCTTCCAACGGGAGATGTAAGCTATGGTGTAGCTCCAATTGATGTGCAGGCGACGGCAACATCTGGTAATGCTGTCTTCTTATTTGTGTCTGGGCCGGCATATGTTGATCGTAATGGAAAAGTTGCGATTACAGGCACAGGTACAGTGAATGTTGCAGGCCTTGTTTTGGGTGATACGACTTATGCTCAGGCTTGGAATGTTACTTCGATAGAAATTAAAAAGGCTCCACTCGTAGTAACTGCCGATGACAAGACAAAGGTTTACGGAGCAGGCAATCCCGCACTGACAGTATCATATTCCGGTTTTGTCAATGGTGATACGGCTTCATCATTGTCGACCCAGCCAGTTCTTGCTACTGCAGCCACAAGCGCTTCAGGCGCAGGAAGTGTGGCGATTACATTTTCGACTAATGCAGCAGACGCTAAATTAAATTATAATTTAACGCAGAATGATGGAACGTTGACGATCACTAAGGCTCCACTAACGATCGCGGCGGTAAATCAAACTAGGACTTATGGCGATGAAAACCCTGACACAGGTTCCGTGAACGGGTTAAGGCTTCGAGAATATCATGATATAGGAGGTACTAAAGTTTCTGATCTAACTGGTAATGCAAAATATCCAGCCGGCTTTGATAAACAGGCTGTAGCTGATTATTTTGAATGGCCGCAAACTGGCGATATTAACACTAAGCCAGGAGGAATTGGTGATAATTATGGTATAGAATTAGCTGGTTATATTACGCCAACAGAAACTGCTGAATATCAGTTCTGGATTTCTGCAGATGATGGAGCTGAGTTATGGTTGAGTACCGATGATGATCCTGCGAACCTCGTGAAAATTGCGAACGAGCCGCAATGGAACGGCACCAGAAATTATCCTACTGGTGATCGTCGAGGAAATGCGGACGCTTACGAGATAACAGTGACAGCTGTCGCAGCTGATTCTGCTGCAAATGACGCAGCGGCAACCGCTTTGGCAACTGCGACCACCGCTGATACTGCTGCAAAGGCAGCAGCTGCAGCGGCAAAGGTTACTAGCGATGCTTCAAAGGCAATTTGGGACGGACTTCAAGCAATAGCTGATGAAGTGGATCCAACTCAGGCAGTTAAAGATGATGCTACAGCAAAGTCTGCAGCTGTTACTGCAGCTGCAACAGCGCTAACGAATTCACAGGCAGCTAGAACAATTGCTGCAACTGCATTGAGTGATGCTAAAACAGCTGACACTGCTGCACTTAATGTTGTGGTTGATAAAACAAGTTTATATTACACGGCATTGTCTGGTGGTGATGATACCGCAATTGCTGCAGCACTTACTGCTTATCAAACTGCTGTTACTGCGTGGGAAGCTACAAGTGCAACGGTTGCAGCTAAAAAAACTGCTTTGGAAGCAGCTGACGCTGATGTTGCCGCAAAACAAACTGCTAAAACTGCCGCGGATACAGCAAGCGCTGCTGCGGATAAGTTGGCTAATGCAACTGCAGCAACCGCTGATGAAATCGCTGCTGCTGCCGCTGCAAAAACAACATACGACACTGACGCTGCAGTGACGGCCACAAAAGATGCTACGGCAGCAACTGCTGCAACTGCGCTGACAAATGCACAGGCCACATATGACGCTGCTGTTGCCGCTGCGTTGGCTGCAATCGCTACTGAGATTGCAACAGAGATTAATGCGAAGACTGCAAATAGTAATAAATCAACAGCGTCTGCAAGCGCAGGAGTGATTACACTAACAGCTGCTGAAGCTGATACAGTAATTACAGTTGCAGCTTCTGCTGGAAATGGTGGTTCAGATACAGGGCTAAGCGCAGTGGCCGCAACTACAACTGCAAGCACAAACAGTGTCGCTCAGGTTTCAACTATAACACTTTCAGGTAGGGTGGAGACTGGTGATTCAATTACAGTAAATGTTGATGGAGAGCGTAAGGAAAATGCTTCGCCGTTCATCACATTGACAGCTGGTCAATCTTACTATGTAAAGGGTTTGATGAAAGAAGGCGGTGGCGGAGATAATTTCGCTGTTACCTGGGTTAAGAAAGGTGCTGCTGCACCAGCTGCAGATGCGCTTCCAATTCCTGGTAGCGTTCTAACACCAGCTAGCACCATTGATTATACCTACACTGGCTTTGTGTTAGATGATGACGCTAGCGATCTAACAAAATCACCCAGTGGTACTGTTGATATAACTAAAACTACTGGTGTTGGTGAATATAATATCACTATTGGAGGTGCCGAGTCTTCAAATTACGAGATCACACATACAAATGCTAAGGTTACTGTTGGTCCTGCAACTTTAACTGTGACTGGTGATAGTAAAGAAGTTTTTGAGACAGAAGCGTTACCTGAACTTACATTTACGTATTCTGGATTTTTAAACGGTGACACTGCTAGTACAAACATTGTTACAACTGCGAGTTCGGTTTCGACGGCTGCTGACAACAGTGTGCCAGGCGACTACCCAATTGTGACATCTGGGGCAGTTGCAGTTAATTACACTATCAAAAATGTTGATGGTGTCATGAAAATCAAAACAGTCACCAAACCTAAGGTAACAGGTTTGTCAGTATCCACTAACAATCCTTTAGAAGGTGATAATGTTACATATACAGTAACTGCTACTGGTGATCTGATTGTATATAAGTGGTATAAAGGTAATCAGTTGGTTCAGACAGGTGGTACAACATATACACTTAACGATGTAAGTGTTTCTGACTCGTCTCGTATTCAAGTTTTTGCTGAAAACTTTAAGGGGAAATCACGTAAGTTGAGTTCCTTAAAAATTAAGGAACGACTCAATCAGGTTTTCTTGGTTGTCGGTGCTAATTCTAAACCGGTTCAGGGAGCCAACAGTATCAAGATTCGTGAGTACCACGATATCGGAGGGGGAGCTGTATCGGACTTAACCGGTAATGCTAAATATCCTAATAGCCCAGATGCAGTTAAAAGTGCTTCTAAATTTGAATCAGAAACAAACATTAGAGATAATTATGGTTTAGAAGCATCAGGATTCTTACATCCAACCAAAACAGGTGATTATACATTCTATCTTGCAACTGATGATGGTGGTGAAGTTTGGTTGAGCACAGATGAAGATCCAGCAAATGCTGTGAAAATTGCTCAAGAAACATCATGGAGAGGCGTTCGTGACTACGATCAAGCAGGAGATGCAGATGGTGGTGAAGCTAAGTCTGCAAAGATTGCTCTTGAAGCGGGTAAAAAATACTCGATTAAAGTCTTAATGAAGGAAGGGGGCGGCGGTGACAACATGGCGTTGGCATGGTCGTTCGGAGACGAGGCAGCTCCGGCTGACGGTGCTGAGCCAATTGGCGGTGAATTCCTTTCTCAGAATGGTTCAAATGACAATCACCCTGATTATGTGAAGGACGATCAATTGAAGAAGGTCCTCGAAGGACAGGGTTATGAGGTTATTTATGTAGGGCCTAATTACCCTGTTAACAGTGCAATTGATGCAA
>NYWG01000015.1 GCA_002684915.1 Verrucomicrobiales bacterium | reverse complement strand
GACTTCAAATTATCACCCAAAGTTGCGATGATATTAATTGGAACCAATAACAGTGATGACCGTTTTTTCAAAAAGACACATACTGCGAAAGAAATATTTTTGGGTACAAAGGCAATTGTTGAATTGATAAAAGACCGCCATCCAGCAACAAAAATATTAGTTTTAAGATTATTCCCCCGAGGAGGGGACAATCAAAAAGGTATTAGCCCTCCAAACTTCAACTCTTCAAGGAAATGCATAGAAATTTGTGAAAAAGCAGGAAAAATGACAAAGAAACTTGCTGATGGAAAACAAGTCTTTTGGCTCGATATAAATGAGATTTTTTTATTACCTGACGGCAAGATTAACACAGATCTGATGTGGGATCTGCTACACCCTAGTCTAGCCGGGGCAGAAGCATGGGCAAAAGCCGTAAAACCCACTATCCTAAAATTGATGAAAAATGAAAAAGTAGATTCAATTCAGTCAATAAAAAGGATCCAAGACTGAAAACAAGCTCCCTAACCCTTCGTTTATGAAATCTAAAATAAACCGACGTAAAAGCCTTAATCAATTAACATCTAGTTTAGCAGGAATCTCTTGTTTCACTGGATGTGGCACACTATTTGAAAATAAAAAGCATAGTAAAGAGCTTGCCGCAGATCTAGTTGTTATAGGAGGCGGACTAGGAGGATGCGCAGCAGCATTAAGTGCCTTGCAATCAGGATTAACAGTTATCTTAACCGAAGAAACTGACTGGATTGGAGGGCAACTCACATCTCAAGGAGTGCCCCCAGATGAACATAAATGGATAGAATCCTTTGGCTGCACTCAAAGTTACAGAAGGCTAAGAGAGGCAATTAGAAAATTTTACAAAGACAACTATCCACTTACTTCAAAAGCTAAACAAGCAACTCACTTCAATCCGGGAAACGGAACAGTCTCCCGTATCTGCCACGAGCCTAAGGTCGCATTAAAATGTATTGAATCCCTTTTTGAACCCTATCTGATTACAGGAAAATTAAAACTCCTCAGGATGACAATTCCCATATCAGCTGATGTTTTTGGAGATAATATTAAGGCAATACAAGTTCTCGATCTTGAGAGTAATAATTCGATGATTTTAACAGGTAAAATTTATGCCGATGCAACCGAATTAGGAGATCTTCTTCCAATTACTGGATGTGAATACGTAATGGGAACAGAAGGGAAAAATCAAACCGGTGAACTTCACATGCCAAAGAAAGCATCTCCCAGTAATCAACAAGCATTCACTGTGTGTTTTGCCATTGACCACATCGAGAATGAAGAACATTTAATAGAAAGGCCTGTTACATATGATTATTGGAAGGAGTACATACCCGACATAACTCCTGCTTGGCCGGGAAAATTAATCGATTTCGACTATACACATCCAGCAACAGGAAAAGCTAAACGATTAGGATTCAATCCTACCGGCCCTCATAAATACGGCATCATCAATCTTTGGACCTATAGGCGTATACTATCAAAGGAAAATTTTTTACCATCCAGCAAATTATCAGATATAAGCCTTATAAACTGGCCACAGAATGATTACCTTGAAGGCAATCTTACAGGCGTATCTCTTGAGGAGAAGCAGAGGCACATAGCCAACGCAAAACAGTTAAGCCTGTCACTTCTTTACTGGCTACAAACAGAAGCTCCTAGAGACGATGGTGGCACCGGCTGGCCTGGATTAAGGTTAAGGAAAGACATCATGGGAACACGAGATGGACTGGCCAAATTTCCCTATGTCCGTGAATCAAGAAGAATCAAAGCTCTAACAACCATCATTGAACAAGACTGCGGTGTTGAAAACAGAAAACTAGTACTAGGAAATACTAAGATAGCTACTAAGGGCAAAAACTATCACGACTCGGTTGGTATAGGGCATTATCAAATTGATCTTCACCCGACATCAGAGGGAGATAACTACATTGATTTTGCTGCCTTACCTTTTGAATTACCATTAGGCTCACTTATTCCAAGAAGATTGAATAATCTGATTGCTGCAAATAAAAATATTGGAACTACCCATATAACAAACGGATGCTATCGCCTTCATCCTGTAGAATGGAATATCGGAGAAGTCACAGGTCTCCTGGCAGCCGAAGCAATAAGAAAATCAGAAGCACCTATTGCAATCAGGGAAAATAGAAACAGCTTAATTTCATTTCAAAATAAAATACAAAAAGCAGGTATTGAAATACACTGGAATAAACTACAAAGTTAGGTCAGGTGAATTTCCACTCACCTCGACCAAGCCTGTTTGCAATTTTACTACCAAGCTGACTATCACATTCGTAAGACTTTGGATCCCACTGAACTTCTTGACGAATTTGATAACCAATATTAGCCATACTACATAAAATTGAGGTGTGCGCTCCGCGGGCAACATCGGCCACTGGTTTTTTACGAGAGCGAATACAATCAATCCAGTTTCTCCGGTGACTGCTCCCAATTTCTTGCAATCTCCAGGCATCCTTGCCAAAAGGAGAAATTATGGCCGACTTTGGATTAGAGTCGATACCACTTCGATCAACATAAAGAGTTCCCTCGCTGCCATAAAAAACACAGTCGTTAAAACGGTCACTAGTAGCTTCATGCACAAACTCAACCCCATTCTCATACATCATGGTCAGCCCACTGTTGCCTTCCTTGGGAGGCACTACTTTCACCGGAATAGTCTCATCAAGATTCATGGCCCATTTGGCAATATCAAAGTGGTGCGCTCCCATATCGCTCAACCCTCCCCCTGCATATTCACTATAGCGACGCCATTGCGGAAAATGTCGATGAACATCGATAGGACAGAGAATTCTATTGAATCCCCTACTAGGTGCCGGGCCTTGCCAAAGTTCCCAGTCAATGCCATTTGGTGTTGGTTCCACAGGCAGATCACAGGGTGTCGCTGGATTCCCAACACCAATTTTCACTTTCTTAACCTCCCCAATACGGCCATTACGAATACATTCAACTGCTTGGCGAAAGCGTCCACTAAACTCAGTGCGCTGCTGACTACCCACCTGAAAAACTATATTGTTTCGACGTGCTGACTGTAACGTTTCCAAAGCAGCTCGCACCGTAACCGTTAATGGTTTCTCACAATAGATATCCTTCTTAGCATCCGCCGCCATGATAGCCGGCATTGCATGCCAGTGATCAGGCGTACCTATAACTACTGCATCCACCGATTTGTTAGAAATAATCTCACGAAAATCATTATGAGCCTTACAACCGTGGTTTACACCGTACTTAGCCACTATACGTTTCATAGCTTCATCCCTCCTTATTTTAGAAACCTCGGCGACACCAACCACACGACAATCCGGTTGGCCAAGGAAGAAATTTAAATGGCTCTGATTCATCCGCCCAAACCCGATGAATCCAATGTTGATTTTATCGTTTGGTTTAGCAGACCAAACCCGAGAGGAAATGATGTTAGGCACAGTTACAGATGCAACTGAAACTGATGCAAGAAAATGACGACGCGGTGTTTTCATGGTTAAGTTCTGAACCATTGGTATTATTTAATCAAACCAAGTCAAGGTCACATTAAAATTTAAGCTTTCAGCCGTGATTTATCGGTTAATTGATTTGGAATAATCACGGACGAAAGATGAAAGCTCTAATCAAGAAATATTCAGGAGAATTTCTTCGGATTATAGCCGATCCTGTTGCACCCAAGAACAAAACCCTCATTCGAACACAAATTTCTGTAGCTCATGTTCAACAGAACTTAGAGTTCGCTAAAAAAAATCAAAGAAGTGAAACTCATGATGAGAATCTAAAGACTATATACTGTAGTCAGGTGGATTTTCCATTGACCCCTGAATTTCATGCAATCTTTTGCATAGATCAGAAAGAGTAACTGATTCAAGTACCCCAACTATGGCTGATCGAACATCCTTCATGACAAAGTTTATTGCACATTTGGCTGCCTCATCAGAATGAAGATTATGGTTATTTCCACCAACATTCGATGAGTCAATAGACTCAATCGGACCCTCTATATATTGAATAATTTCCGACAACAAAATCTGTTCGGGTGAACGCTCAAGCCTATACCCTCCAGCGACACCTCGACGACTCTGCACGAACCCTCCTGATTTCAAATCATTCAAAATCTGTTCAAGAAAACGTCTAGGAATATTCTGCTGCTTTGCAATATCCTTGATACGAATGACCTCTGGTCCATAACAAATGCCCAGTACTAGAAGTGCTTGTACCGCATACTCTCCTCTCTGCGATAATTTCATACTACACGGAAATTAGAATCTCGACCAAGTTAGTCAAGTATTGTTAAGCGAAGTTATATTATAAATCACCTGAGAATCATTCATCTATTCGGCGACTTGATTTTCTTTATGAATTCCGATGGCAATTATTATACCTGCAACAATGGAATAAGTCGGGCCGAGTAACCAGCCAACAAGTGGAATTAGCAAAATCAGGCCTCCCACCAATGAAAATACCATGATGGTAAAAAAATGTTTTCGCATCACACGAAAGCTCTCCGCACCGCTCAATCCTACTCGATCAAAGTAAGGATCAACAAACCCGATTCCGGTCAAATAAATCTCGCATGGGACTACAAATATGAGAGCCAACAATCCCCCAATCAATGGAATGAAATTAGCGAACAACTCAAACAAAAGCAACGTGACTGTTCCTACTATGGTGATTAAGGCCATAACCATCATTCTCTTGATTAATTCTCTGGGAGTCCGTTGACATTCAATCTTTTTACCAATTACAGAAACCTCAACTCGATCAGTGATTTCATCGATCGAGAATGAGTAAAGAAATAGAACAACGATTCGATATGTAATGAAGCTAAAAGCAGCGAATAAAAAAAACACCAGAATCTTCAGAAAAGACTCTAGCCACCCTCCTTCAGAAGCAAAATTCCCAAGTAGATCTTGGAAAAAATCAATGATGAATCCTGACAAGAAATATGCTGCAAAAAAAATGAATAAAAAATAAGCCAATGTTAGCAGTAATGGTATTTTGATTAATTTAATTATGCCCTTATTCCATATGAACTTATGAGCATCACCATAGGCCGACAATGTGACCTTAATTGCATTCATCCTATTAATTTAACTTCATAATTACTTGGCAATCTCGATTAGTTCAATTTCGTATCCTTCTGGGGCATCAACAAATGCAAAGCCGCCTCCTGCTTCCTTCATGGTTGGCCCGTCTGAATAACCAATACCTAGCGAGGCAAGGTGTTTCCCAAATTCTTCAAGACTTTCTACCTCAAAGGCCAAGTGGGTCAGATCCTCTTGAACCTCCACTGGTCCGCTATTTGGAAAATGGCATATCTCAACAGTTTCCTCACTTTCTGGCGCCTTCAGAAAAGCCAACTCGGAACCTCTCGGTGATTTGTGACGACGCACTTCTTCCAATCCTAAAACGTTCTTATAGAAATCAATGGTTTTCTCCAAATCATTAACGCGATATCTCGTGTGTAATAGTTTTTTTACTAGCGCCATACACAAGAAAGATACCAAGAGTAGTTTGACGAGCCAAGCGCTGCTTCTTGTATTAATCCCCTACCAAGAGTAGTTTGCACACATGAGCCGCAAGTTATTTCTCTTTACCTTGGCAATAACGTTTATTGTACTTGGTCAAGTAGCATCGGCACTTGGTCAAATAGCACAAACAAAAGGAATCAGGGTTGATCCTGATAATTCACGTTATACCTATAGAGTACAACATAGCCGAGATGGTATCGGCAAGTTCTACATGGGGCGCGAAATAGCACATGTTATGGGACATCTCGGTGCTGGCTGGCTTGAACGCTCTTCCCGCGAAATTGAGGAGCGACCACAAACTCTAATCAGGGCACTCAAACTCAAGGCAGGTGACAAAGTAGCCGATATAGGAGTTGGCACAGGTTATTTTGCCCGACGAATCTCACGAATAATAGGACCAAAGGGAACCGTTTATGGGGTCGACATTCAGCAAGAGATGCTCGATCTGCTCGGACGCAACCTAAAAAATGCCGGAATAAAAAATGTTAAGGGAGTGCTTGGAACAATTTCAAATCCTAATCTTCCAGCTAATACAATCGATTTAGTCTTGATGGTTGATGTGTACCACGAGTTCTCACATCCATATGAAATGATTCAGAATATATGCAATGCTCTCAAGACTGGTGGAAGAGTTGCTTTTGTAGAATACCGTATGGAGGACCCCAAAGTGCCGATAAAATTGTTACATAAAATGTCACAATTACAGGTACTCAAGGAAGCATCCCCTCATCCACTTGAATGGGTCGAGACGATTTCTGTGCTTCCTCGACAACACATCATTATATTTAAAAAGACTAAACTTCAATCGATTGCCAAGACAAATACCAACGAGCCGAGAACTCCTTAAGTATTCGAAGTGAAAATACTTAAGATTACGGCTTTGTTTGGATTTTCGTAAATATTGTGATTGTCACAAATTTGTCACAGAAAAAATTATTGTAATAAAACCCTTCCTTGTGCATTATTCAAATCGTGGTCGGTTGTAAGTGCAACTGACTTAACGAAATAAACAGAAATGGCACACTTCATAACACTAACTCAGGCATCGCCTAACGGTTATGCTGAAGAAGATTCAAAGGTGCTTTTCAACCTCGACACGGTCATCTCCGTTGAACCGGTAGGTGACACATCCGTAATTCAGACCCGATGGGGTAGAGTAACGGTACGTGAAGATCTGAATAGCATTCTGGATCTATCGAATGCCGATCAGGCAGGCGCATCTGCGCCACAACTCGATTCGTATAATCGAGTGAACGAGGAGACTCTCTCCTTGTAAGCACGGGCGAAGGCCCGATTTGGAAAACATAAAATAGAACTGACTCGCAGCCGGTTGCTCCATAAGGACGCCGGCTGCGTTTGTTTATAATATTCTATTTTCTAAGGAAAAATCCCCTTTGTTTCTCGCTAATAGGTATATTCAGTCGCTCCATAACCTGCATCATGTCCTCCCAAACTTGACGTTTTACGGCCCAGGATTGATTACGCAAAAGGTAGGAAGGATGAAATGTAGGCATTACAGGCACACTGCGATAGGACTGCCAGTTACCACGGAGTCGAGTTATTCCAGTTGGCATATGACCAAGCAAACCTTCCAGAGCCGTAGCACCCAATCCAACTATTACTTTCGGCTGAATAATTTCAATCTGTCGCATCAAAAAAGGAAACCAAGTTTCTATTTCATCTTTTCGAGGCTTGCGATTACCAAAAGATTTACTTGGAGTGTCAGGCCTATATTTTAGCACATTGGCAATATAAACCTTTTTGCGATCAAGACCTGTGGCTTGAATGATTTTCATTAATAGCTGACCGGCTTTTCCAACAAATGGCTCTCCTTCACGATCCTCATCCTCACCTGGAGCCTCACCCACAAACATTAGGTCAGCATCAACAGACCCTACCCCAAAAACCAAATTAGCCCCAGAAGCCAATAATTCAGGACTCTTATTTGAAGACAATATCTCATCCCGTAATTGATCCATTGCTGAAACCTTATCCGCAGAGGAAAGTCTCTGAGAATCATAAATACTTGGCCCATCTTCCCGACTCGAGTGAATAACTGACTGAGGAGGGATCCGTATTTCACCATCTGCAGAATCCGATTTCCGTAAAACAGGCTCAATCAGAGCGTTGACCGATTCTGGTGAAACATCAATATAATGAACCCCTTTCTGTTTTAAGTCTTCAAGATGACTAATTGTGGCTTCAAGAAGCTGGCTATAAGCACCCGACATTTGTTGGAAAAATAGTATAACTTCAAACGCAATAACAGACCAAGTTATTCACTTTTGAGATAACCTAAATTAACGAAAGGAGTTAAATATTTTTGCTTAATTATTACCTCCAGCACGAGCCCTCATATTAGCCACAGCCTCCACCCAACGATCGTAGGTCTCAGCAATACCTGCAGACTCAGCATCTCCTTCATGAAAGAGAAAAGCGTAGAGAAATGAGAGTTTTTCACCCTTTTTGATTGTCATATCTCCAACCCCTTTTTTCTTACCTTCGAAGTTATGTATGCCAAACGGGTTGGCAGCTATTAATCCATAGTCTCTGGCGTGCCACCAAGTAGGATGACGTGGATTATTTGGATGATCAAAAATCGCTACACCAACTGTATGGTCGTCAATCTTACCCCAATAATCTACCCACTTAGCTCTTTTACCCCACAGTTGTTTATCCTTATGCCCAGCACTGTTCAAAGCTTTCCCATTAGCAGTAGTCACTCCCTTGCCGTTGCTTAATCGCAGATTAGGATGAGTACGAATCCCCATTGAACCTTCCTTTGTATCACCAAATTTAACGTCTCCTTCTGAAGCAAAAACAGTCACGCCATAGGAAATCATAGTCCCTTTAGCCGTCTTAAAAAACCTGATGGCAGTGCGATCGGTGCATATAGTATTTCCGTCGGGTCCATTCCAATTATTTTTTGTAACAATTGAAGCAAAACGACCACCCTCAGCTTGAACCACTTCGGTAGGAATAATTTTACCAGTCTTTTCTCCGTTATGCCAAAAACTGATCCCATTCACCTCACCATGAGTAAACCAAAGTGAGGCATGATGAACATGATCAGTAGCCTCCCCTTTTACTGTCTTAAAAGGATAATTCCGAGTCATACTGACACCGTGCGGACCTATAACGGGATAAAGTACAGGTTTGTTGTATCCCTTTGTAATATACTCAGTAAATAGTTTTCCATCGATCTCAACACGATATTTGTCACCATCCTTCTTAATAACTTCAAACGGCTCTTCCTGCGCATTTAAATTCAAATGACCACATACCACCAATCCTGTAAGAACAAACAATAAGAAACGTGATTTCATCACTGGGGAAATTAAGTTTGCTAATGCTCAGGGTCAACGGAAAACCCACAACTACTTAAAATCTTAATAAACCACGCTTGGCAGATGTCGACTAGTTTCGTTAAATCGACGTGTGACGGGATTTATCCGATTTATAGGTATTTTCAATATTGCAGTATGGGTAGGCGGATCCGTTTTCTTTTCATTTCTTGCTGGAAAGGTTTTTTTTAGCCCTGAAGTAACGCAGTTTACACCCCCGCCATACAACGGCCTTGTTGCCCAAGCAATGTTAGAACGTTTTTTTCTGCTTCATTATATTTGTGGGATACTGGCTATCTCACTCCTCTTACTTGAATGGTTCATTAATTATCCTCAAGGCGCCTTCCCTAAGCGGGCGATTAGTTACATTGGCATCCTAATCTTGTTAGCATTAATTGGTGGCAAATTGATTAGCCCTAATCTCAATGTCTGGCATCAACAGAAATACCAGTTCCGAATCAAAAATGAAGGATCCCCTCCAATGATTGAGTCCAAGTCTTACAATAAGGAGATAAGGCAGAATGCAAAACTCAAATTCAGCGTATGGCACGGCGTCTCTCAAACCGTAAACTTAATTATGCTCATCATGTTGACTTATCATTTTTGGAAATTGGTTCATCCTTCAAACCAAAATCAGTTGCAAACTTACTCGCAAAAGAAACGAAATCTTTTTTCTGAATAGTTAACAATCTTCTTCAGTTATTTACTGAACAGAAACAGCCTGCTTGATACCAAATTTATCGATTCGATTTCGGAGAGTGGCACGAGTTATACCAAGAAGTCTTGATGCCTTCACCTGATTACCATTCGTTTCACGAAGAGCATGCGCAACTAACTCTCGTTCAACTGCAGGTAAAATTGCCAAATCAGGTTGAGATTTTGCCCATTGGAACAAAGTGGCCGCAAGTGAACTGATATCATTTGAGGCTGTAGGTGATACCTGCGAATCCACTTGATTAATCGTTCTATTTTCAAGCGAACTAACAATCCCCTCGTTAGAGTAAATATTTTTCGGCAAATCATCTAAACGAATAGCATCGCCCTTGGCCATTACGATAGTCCTGCGCATTACATTTTCTAATTCGCGAACATTGCCTGGCCATGAGTAATTTAGAAGNGCTGTCTGCGCCGTCTCAAGAATAGACTTAACTTTATTCCCTTCNGACTCAGCTATGACTTTAAGNAAATAATCTATTANTAATGGAATATCCTCACTGCGTTCCCTAAGCGNAGGCAAGCTTACCCTNACAACATTAAGTCGATAAAAAAGATCCTCTCGGAATTCATTNGCTGNAACCGCTTCCTCAAGCCTNTTATTAGTAGCAGCGATAATACGAACATCAACGTTAATGGACTTATTGCCACCGACACGCTCAATNGTGCCATTTTGCAAAACTCTTAATATTTTAGCCTGTGTCGCNAGTGTCATATCTCCAATTTCATCAAGAAAAAGCGTGCCTTGATGACATTGTTCAAACTTACCAACCCTTTGAGAGGTCGCCCCAGTGAAAGACCCCTTTTCATGGCCAAATAATTCACTTTCAAGTAAGTTTTCCGGAATAGCAGCACAATTGATTGGAAGGTAGGACTTACTGTTTCGCTGACTATTATGATAGATCGCTCGAGCCACCAATTCCTTGCCCGTGCCACTTTCTCCAGTGATTAAGGCTGTAGCATCAGATCCTGCCAACTGACCAATCGTTTTAAACACCTCCTGCATTGATTGGCTACGACCCACTATGCCCATATCATAATCCTCAGATTCTAACAAAGGTTCACAAGCAACTACTTGTTTCATATCACGCGCAGCCTTGAGCGCATCATTAACGATCTGTTTAAGCTTTGGGACATCGAAAGGTTTCAGCAAATAGTCGTAGGCACCAAGCTTCATTGCTTCGATTGCAGTCTGTGTAGTACCAAATGCTGTCATCATAATTATCGGCAATTTAGCATCATTCTCACGAATTAGGCGTAGCGTTTCTAGACCACTAATTCCTCCCATACGGACATCCATAAGTACTAAATCCGGCTTAAAAGTCTTTATGACTTCAATTCCCTCTTCACCACTGGCAGCGGTCTCCAGAACCAAATCTGGAGAACTAAAAATCCGCTTAAATGAATAGCGAACATCATCCTCGTCATCAATTAGAAGTAATTTATCCATTTAACACGTCTCTTTATTATACTTATCATCTAGCCTTTCCACAACCCACCAGAAAAGATTGTGCTTTAACAAGTGTAACCCTTAAGATTAAAGGAACACTAGGCATCAAAGATTACTATTATGAATAACTTTAATCGCAGAAAATTCTTAATAACTACTGGCACAACTATCTCAGCCTCTTCCCTTTCAGTTCAAGCACTCGGCCGAAAAAATAAACAGGAAATCATAGATATACACCAGCATACGAATTACAGCGGTCGTAATGATATGCGTTTACTACGCCACCAACAGGCTCTTGGCGTCAAATGGACGGTACTATTGCCAGCAGGCCGAAAATACGGTTTGGGAGCCATCTGTGGAGGCAATAAGTCTGTACGAAAAATAGTCGTTAAAAACCCAAATAACTATGTTCATTTTGCCAACGAAATTTCCGACCACCCTGAGTGTGTAAAAACCATTGAGACATATCTCAAAAAAGGAGCAATTGGAATTGGTGAACAAAAATTTCGGGTTAACTGTGATTCAAAACATATTGAGAGGATTTCTGAACTGGCGCAGGAGTATGACGTACCAATATTGATGCATTTTGAGCATGGAAATTACAATACCGGCATTGAACGGTTTCATAAAATCCTAAAGAAATTTCCAAAAGTAAACTTTATCGGACATGCTCAAACTTGGTGGGGTAATATCGACAAAAATCATCAGCAAACAGTTATGTATCCCAAAGGAAAAGTGATGTCATCAGGCATCAGTGATCGATTACTACAAGACTACCCAAATATGTATGGAGATTTATCGGCAAACTCAGGGCAAAATGCTCTCATACGAGATGAGGTGCATGCCATCGATTTTATTAAGAGGAATCAAGACAAGCTAATCTATGGTAGTGACTGCAACGACCTTATTGGCCGCGGACCTAGTTGTATTGGGGCTAGAACAATTCAAATTATTCG
>NYWG01000014.1 GCA_002684915.1 Verrucomicrobiales bacterium | reverse complement strand
CGGTAAGTTCAAATTTATCTCCACTAAAACGTCCTTGATAAGCAGCGTTGTGAACAGTGAATATTTTTTTTATATTTCCTGGATGAATCGAGAGTAGCGGCATTACGAGTGCGCTTGGCCAGTCGTGAGCGTGCACGATTTCGAAACTAGGGCTGCTTAATGAGGCTAGCTGGACGACGGCTTTTGAGAAAAAAATAAATCGTTCAGCGTCATCCTCTTGTCCGTAAATAGAATTTCGTTCAAAAAAATCTGACTGATCTAAGAAGAGGATAGTCAGGTTTTTGCTTGGTTTCAGCTGCCAAATTTTTGCAGTTTTTTCTTTTCGACCAATGACTATTGAGAATTCGATTCCGCTTGGTTCCAAATATTTAAACTTTTCATGGATTCCTTTGTAAAGAGGGGTTGCAATTGTGACATGGTGACCTGTTTCAGCTTGAGCTTTCGCTAGTGAAGCTATTACGTCTCCTAGCCCGCCGGTCTTTGAATACGGGAACACCTCACTACTAACTTGTAGGATGTTCATTACAAATGAGCTTGTCAGTTGGCAGGTATACGGTCTGTCCGTAGATAATTTTGCAAAGGTTCTGGAATCAAGATGCTGCCGTCTGGCTGTTGGTAAGTTTCGATCAGCGCTACGAACAGGCGGGCTAAAGCGGTGCCACTGCCGTTAAGAATGTGTGGATGACGATTCTTGCCTTCAGCATCTTTATATCGCAGATTCATCCTGCGAGCTTGGTAGTCTTCGCAATTGGAGCAACTTGAGACCTCTAGGTAATCTCCTTGGCCAGGTGCCCAGACCTCAATATCATAAGTGGTGGCACTTCCGAAGCTCATGTCTGCAGTACAAAGTTGTAGAATGCGGTAGTGCAGATTTAACGACTGTAAAATCTTTTCTGCATTATTGAGCATTTTGTTAAGCTCATCGTAACTGTTTTCTGGTTTGACTATTTTTATGAGTTCTACCTTGTCGAATTGGTGAACTCGAATCATTCCGCGAGTGCCAACGCCGGCAGCTCCAGCTTCTGCTCGAAAACATGGGCTGTAGGCGCAATAATATTTAGGGAGTTCCTCGTTTTTTAATATCTCTTCTCTATGGATATTAGCAACGGGGGCTTCGGCAGTAGGAATGAGATACATTTTTCCTCTACTATCTTCATCGAGTCCTTCTTGGACCATGTAAGCTTGGTCTTCGAATTTTGGAAATTGACCAACCCCTATCATGCAGTCGTAGCCTACTATGAATGGTGGTGAAACTTCAGTATATCCATTCTCATGAATATGTGTATCCAGTAAATATTGGATCAATGCTCGTTCCAGTCGTGCTCCCCAGCCGCTATAAAGAAGAAATCCACTGCCGGAGAGTTTGGCACCTCGGGCAAAATCGACCAAGCCGAGTGTTTCACATATTTCTGTGTGGGGTTTTGGATCGAAATCAAATGATGGTTTTTCCCCCCATTTATTTATTTCTTTGTTGTCGTCTTCTGATGCCCCTATTGGCACATCGGCATGAGGAAGGTTTGGGAGTCGAAGTAGAATATTTTTTAACTCCTCTTCCGTTTGGCTAGCCTTGGTATCTAATTGAGAAATTTCGATTCCAATTTCTCGAACCTCTGCTTTTTTGGCCTCGGCCTCCTCAATTTTCTTTTGGCTCATTAGTAAACCAATTTCTTTTGAGGCACTATTTCGTTTTGCTTTAAGCTCTTCGACTGCGGTAATGGCCTCTCGTCGTTCGGTGTCGAGGTTCAAAACATTATCCACCTTGTCGGAAAATTCTAATCCACGCGTCGCGAGACGTTTGCGAACGTGTTCGGGATCTTCTCGGAACTGTCTAATATCTAGCACGGCAGCAGTATAGGGCGGTTATCGAGTGGCGCAAGGCATTGGCTCGTTAGTTTATAGTGTGATTTATCGTTTTATCATGAACAAAGGATAACCATCATAGAACTTAAATGTTTATTTTATAATTCTAGATAGTTTTTTTGGTTTCAGTAACCAAATTGGAAGAAGGCTGAAAAGTACTCCAAATATAATAATTGTAAATATTGGTATCACATATTCTTCTAATTCGCCCATGCGTAGCGAGCCGATCAAAAGGATCATTTCGAATGTTTCTGAAAAACCTTCTGCGATTTCGCTATTTGGAAGGTTTTGCTCAATTAGATATGCGACTACTACGGAATAAATAAAAAACCCAAAAAAGGCTCCGGCAATAAAACATATAATAGCTGAAAATATTTTAAGAATCATTAATCAAATAGTTCGTTTATTTAGTATGAAATATTTTTCAATTAATATTTTTAGTGATACTGCGAAGAATCCGCACATGAACATTATTGCGAAACATAGTTTAGGAGAAGTAGCTGGGCCGGCGACTAGCAATATCATTAACCCTTCCATGTTAAAGAAATCCCCTGAATCCTGCAGATCCATTATGAATGCGTGAACAAAATCACCTGCAATAAAACCAAGCAAAAAAGTAAGAAGCTTCTTGTTGCTATTCATTCGTTAATCGGAATTATACTTTAGGCTTCCATCCTCTTCTGTATTTGCGACTCCAAAGTTTTTCAGCTGATAAGTTGTTGATGATCTGTCGTTTATCAGTATTAAAATTAACGGTGCTATTGGTTCTCCATGCCATATTAGCTAGGTGGCAGAGTAGCGTGCTAGTTTGTGCATCCCCAATTTCCGAGTTCAGTTTTTCATCATGGCGAATAGCGTTTATAAAATTTTGGAAGTGCAGTGTTTGGTTAACTGGTAAGGCTTTTGACTCAATTTTTTTCCCGTTCAAATCATACAATGAGTAATCGTTTTTAGTGGTGCAGGTCAACGATCCTCCTTCTCCATAAAAAGCAACAAATGGAGGGTTTTCTCCCTTACGCCGATTGCAACTACTTTGGTCCCACATTGCTCCGCAGTTACCAAAGTCAAATGTTGCCATTCCGGTATCGGGTGTTTCTTGATCATCGTCAAAGTGGTAGCGGCCGCCACCGTAAGTAATGCGCTTAGGGAGATCGACGCCCAAGCCCCAGCGTGCCAAGTCTAGTGCGTGTACCCCGTTATTAGCAATCTCTCCTCCGCCATAATGCCAATGCCAATGCCAATTGTAGGGGATCAGATTGTCTTTGTAAGGGAGTTCGGGAGCCGGTCCTTGCCACATTTTGTAATCAAGATAATCTGGGATTGAGGTCATATTCCCTTTCCCAATCGTCCCTCGACTGTTGTTATAAAATGTACGGGCAGAGTGTGTTTTTCCTATAACATCTTCGTTTAATCTCTGCATTGCTTCTATTAGCAGGGGATAACTTCTGCGTTGATTGCCCATCTGAACATGCCGATTGTATTTGCGGGCTGCTAATACCATAAGCTCGGCCTCATGAGCATTATGGCTGCCGGGCTTTTCAACATATACATGCTTGCCTGCTTGGCATCCTAGAATGGTTGCTGGAGCATGCCAAAAATTGGGTGCAGCAATAGAAATAGCGTCGAGATGACGGTCTTCAAGCATGTGACGAAAATCAGTTATTCCTCTGCAAGGCGCTTTCTGTTGCTTGGTAACCTTAGTAAGACCGGTGGCTGTACGGTTATCATCAACATCGCATACATAGGCGATCTCGACGCCGGAGATTTTGAGGAAATTATCGATGTGTGCCATCCCACGACCTAGCCCCATCACTCCAACACGAAGAGTGTTCGAGGCCTTATTAGCGGATTGAATTAGATTAGGTTTACTTAAGTAAGTGGTTGTAATGCTGGCGGTGGAATAATTCAAAAACTGGCGGCGATTCATTGAGCATTTCATAATTAAAACTTTGCATTGAAGGCTTATTAAGCTCAGGCAAAACTGCCATAGTGCATACGTTTGCTTCAAGCGAATAGGGTTTTTATGTTGACTGAGTTTATTTATGAATAAACAGTTTTCTCTTACCCATTTAAATCCATGAATTCCTCAATTGTGAAATCAATCTCAATAATACTAAAAGTATGCACAATAGTATTTTTTTGTTTTAGTTTAAAAGCTCAAGCCAGAGTTTTGGATAATTTTGATGATAATAAAGTTAAGGGTTGGGATAAGTTCGATTTTGGTAGTGGTAATGGATATTTAAAAGAAGAGGATGGGCAGTTAACGATCGGCATGCATCAGGCGCCAAAGCAGCAGTTTTTTGTGGCTGCTACTTATTCATCTGAAACATTCACAGTAGAGGATGGTAATACTTTGGAGTTTAGTGTGGATTTAGTTGGAGCTAATCAGGCTGATTCTTTTGCTGTTTTAAGTTTTATTCCAAAGGAACATGACGTTAGTAGTCTGACTGGGTATAGCTTTGCCAAGGATGTTAATGATCTGTTATTGGCGAAAGGACTAAATAAATATTTTTATGATACAACGGAGGGTGATTGGCTTGATAGGGAGGAAAATGTTCGCTTGGTCTTGTCTATGACAGGCTTGGGTACTTCGGTAGAAGTAACCACGAGGATTTTAGATTTAGACAATAATGCGGCTGTTATATTTGAAGATACCAGAATTGATTCTGTAGAAGTGGAAGAATTTAGCACAGGAGATGACGATCCGGCAGGTAGCTTTATTGGTAAGCCAGGCAATTTTGTTCTATTGGTCTATCATAATGATACAAACGGATCATTGCCGCCATCAACCGTCACTTTAGATAATGCATATGTTTCCATTAGTGGGGCATTGGGAAAGAATAAACCCCCTGTAATAGCCGATGTTTATCCTGCTACTAGTAGTAATTATATAAATTCTGATGAAAGTATTTCTTTTATTGTTAATGATGATCAAGAGTTGGAACCTAGCAGTGTATCAGTTCATTTAAATGGAGAAAAATACACGACAGCAAACGGACTGAAAGTTGTCGTTAATGGAAACTCGTTGGAAGTGTCCCTTGGGGGCCTTCGTAAAGATGAGAATTATCATGCGATATTAGAGGCTGTTGATACTGAAGGAGAGAGCGATGCTCGCAATCTTTATTTTGATACATTTAATACGGATAGTTTTGTCATAGAGATTGAGGACTTTAATTTTGATGGAGGTGAGTTTATCGATTTCCCAATCGTGATTCCAGAGCTGGATGAAGAGGGAGATTTAAATTGGGAGGATAACTCTTACCAAGCTACTGAAGGGTATGTTGATATTGACTATTTTGATAATAATTCAGACTTAAATCCTGCATCCCATCGTTATAGGCCTAATGATGGTGTGGCCACTACTCCCGCATTGGATTTACTTCGAGAAAAATTCGTTGATGCGGGTGGGAATGAGAAGGGTGTAGTAGATTTCGCTATTGCTGAAATTGAAGAGGGAGAATGGTTAAATTATACTCGTACATTTCCAGAAGGTGATTACCTCGTATATTTGAGACAAGCACAGTTTGCTATGTCGAGTGCGATATCAACATTAGAGATAGTAACTAGTGCTAGTGATGAGGAAGAGCAGGCTACAGAAATAATAGGAACTTTTTTAGGCAGTGAGTCAGGTGTGCAGTATAGAAACGTAGTTTTAACTGATGATGCGGGTGGTCAATTAATCCCGGTAAATTTAGCTGGCAAAACCACAATACGACTGAAACATGGCACTACTGATTCGCAAGGTTTTTATTTAAAACAAAATTATCTAATTTTTGTAAAGTATGAGAAATCTGCGATCGAACTCCAGTTTAGTAATTCTGTTCAAGGGCCATACAAAACGGCTACTACAGCAAAAATAGATGAGGGAGCTAAAAGAATTACTATTAACCAAGAGGAAGCTGTTCAATTTTATCGCCTCAAAGGATCATCTGTTAAGATAACAAAAATTGATATAGCTGATGGTAAGGTGAATCTTTCTTATCAGTAACAAAAAGGGAGCTCGATTAGCTCCCTTTTTGTTAACCATTGGAGAATTAATTAAAGTGCATCGTTGCCTTTTTCTTGTGTGCGAATTCGAATGGCTTCTTCGATGTTAGTTACGAATAGCTTTCCATCTCCTATTTTGCCTGTGTTTGCCGATTTAGAAATCGCTTCGATGCTCGAAGCCGTATTCTCATCGGCGACGACTATCTCAAGTTTAATCTTAGGCAAGAAATCTACGGTATACTCACTTCCTCGATAAATTTCTGTATGGCCTTTCTGACGGCCAAATCCTTTCACCTCAGATACTGTCATGCCTTCAACACCAACTTCAGCCAGTGCTTCTCTTACTTCATCCAATTTGAATGGTTTGATAACTGCTTCGATTTTCTTCATTTTTGATTCCTAGTCTGCAATCTCTGGTGCTGTTCAATCCGATAGTTACGGCGCACTTGATTCATGCTCTTTTATGATTGCAAGTCTTGTGCCAAGAAGGATGCAACTTTATTTATCTTATTATAATTCAGTTGTTTAGATAGTTTTAAGGAGGTTTTGTTCAAATAATGTTGGCTATTTTTTGTATGAAATTTGCATAGGTTTTTTGCAGTTTGGTCAAAAAACCACACAAGACTAATATCTTAGCGCTTCCTCACTCGACTCGTCGATGGTTTGAGCCTAGCCTGCCCCGCTTTGTCTGACATGCTTAAATCCTCTGGTGCGATGGCTTTAGCTACTATGCTGAGCCGCCTACTTGGTATGGTGCGTGTAATAGTTTATGCTCGGTTCATGGGGGATGGTCCAATTGCCAGTGCCTTTGTGTATGCGTTTCAAATTCCCAACTTGTTTAGACGTTTACTTGGGGAAGGGGCGTTAACAGCTGCATTCATTCCTCTTTTCAAGCATAAGGAAAAAACTGAGGGGGAGAAGGAGATGTGGTACACGGCCAACGCGGTTGTGTCTGCATTGGTGGTGGCTACTGCTTTGATAGTCGGGTTAGTAATGATCGGAATTTCGCTGGGATTAATGCTGGGTGAGTTCAATATTCATACTCGCCTAATGCTGGAGCTTTTGCGTGTGGTGTTCCCTTATATGCTATTAGTGTGCCTTACGGCGGTATTCATGGGCATGCTCAATGCAAGAGGATATTTCTTTATACCTGCCTTAGGTGCGACCTTGCTTAATGTTGTTATGATCGCAACGGTATTGTTAATTGCGCCTCAATGGGGAGAAGATCTAGGCGAGCAAATTTTTGCGTTAGCATTTGGTGTCCTTGTAGCTGGAATTGCACAGGCAGTTTTTCAGTTGCCATTTCTCTTTAGGGATGGATATCGACTGAAGTGGATATCTCCATGGAACAACAATGCGGTTCGAGAAGTAATACGAAAAATGGTTCCGGCAACAATTGGTGTGGCTGCATTTCAATTTAATATTATTATCACTCAGACATTGGCGTTTTGGATTGAGCGTTCAAGCGGTTCAAAGATTGTAGCTTCATTCGAATATGCAGTGCGATTAATCGAGCTTCCACAGGGAGTATTCGGAGTTTCTTTGGCGACGTTCCTTTTGCCGACATTGGCAGGGTTAGCGTCAGAGAAAAAATTTCCTCAGTTTCGAGAAAATCTCAGAAAAGGGATGGGATATCTTTTTTATGTTAATTCAATTGCTGCGGTAATGTTGATTGTTTTAGCTGGTCCTATCGTGAGTTTGTTGTTTGAACGAGGTGAATTTACTGCCGAATCAACTCAGCGAGCTAGTTTTGCGTTAATGTGTCTTGCCCCAAGTCTTTTGACTTACTCAGCAGTAAATGTTATGGCGCGCGCGTTTTATGCTATGGGGGATACAAAGGTTCCGATGCAAATCAGTGCTGTTTGCCTTGGTCTGAATTTAGTTATTTTAATCCCTCTTATTTTTGCTTTTCCAAAAGGAAGCCAAGCGGGAGCATTGGGTTTAGCCAATGTAATGAGCTCCATTGTTAATGTGATGCTGCTTTCCTATGCTCTAAAACGAAAAATGTCGAAGTGGCAATTTTCTCCATTACTTGGCTCTTTAGTCGTGATGCTTCTCGTAGCTGGAATTGCAGGCTTGTTTGCTTGGTTTTTGCATTCAGAGTGGATTCTCTGTATGGAAGGCACAACAATTTGGCATAAAATTGGCGAGGTATTTATTCCGGCTTTTTTAGCTTTGATTCTTTACGGAGGAGTAACTTCTTTGCTAGGGATCAGAGAGGCGAGAGATCTTATNGCGATNCTCCGAAACAAACAAATTGAAGATTAAAGGCAGTTTGAAAATTATTNTTAATAGGAGTCTACACAAATTATAATGAGTCGTTATGCAACTATAACTGTTATAGGAAAGGATAAGACTGGGGTAGTTGCGCAAATTACCAACCAGTTATTCGATACCCGAGCGAATATCGAGGCAATGGAGGAGCAGGTCACCCGTGGTCAGTTTAGCATGACTATCCAAGCTAGTTGGAGGCAGGCAGCATTCGATGAGAAATTAATTGGACAAAGGTTACGAGTGCTTGGGCGAGATTTAGGAATGGAGATTAAGTGGTGGTTTACGGATCCAAATCGTCCGCAACGTATGGCACTGATGGTAACGAAAGAACCACATTGCCTCGAAGCAATACTTGCTGCTTTGAAGTCTAAAAAACTTAAGGCTGATATTGCTTGCGTGATTGGAAATCACCGTGACTTGCGGAGTAAGGTGGAGAAATCAGGATTGCCATTTCATTACGTTGCGTGGGAAAATCGAGCAAAGGCAGAGGAGAAAACTTTGAATATTTTAGAGAAGGCAAAGGTGGATTTTGTGGTTTTAGCGCGTTTCATGAAAATACTTTCCCCGAACTTTGTGTGGCGATTTAAAAATAAGATCATTAATATACATCCTTCTTTACTTCCCGGTTTTCCTGGCCCTCAGCCTTATCGTCAAGCATATGAGCATGGTGTGAAAATTGCCGGTGTAACTGCACATTTTGTCAGCATGCATTTAGATGAGGGACCAATAATTGCTCAGGAGAGTTTTCGGATTAAGCCTGGAATGACATTGAAACAGATCGTCGCTATTGGTCAGCCACTTGAGGCCAAGGCATTAGTCAATGGTATTAAGCTTTATCTAACGAAGAGGCTTGATGTGCATTGGGGTGTTGTGAAGCAGGTTTAAAGAGGGTTATTCTACTAATTCTGCTCATCCAGAAATTTGATTTTTAGCTCGCCCCCAGACTGTGATTGCCCTTGATTCAAACTGTCTTGAAGAGTAGGTGAAAGTTTATTGCCGGGCTGGTCTGCAGACTGTGTTTTCATTTCTTTCTCTTGAGGGGAGAGTGCTGATCGTAGTGCTCCTTGCACAAGCTCGGCGCAATGGATTTTCATCGGAGGCAGAGGGCCGAGTTCTCCGGAAAGCTCCTCTGGTTTCAATTCAATTGCTTCGTCAGCAGTTTTTCCCTTGATCAATTCGGTAGCCAAGCTTGCTACAGCAATTGCAGTTTCACATCCGAAACTCTGAAAGCTGGCTTTATCGATGATTTTTTCTCCGTCTTTCTCCTTATATTTTACCCACATTCGAAGCATCTCTCCGCATTCGGAATTGCCAACCGTCCCCACGGAATCGGCATCTGGCATCTCTCCGACATTTTTTGGATCTCGAATGGCATCGGCCACTTTCATTTCAAGTTCTTTGTTCATTTAATTAAGTGTGTACCGCCGAATGGATGCATCGACTTCGACGGACCAAGCATCGATTCCGCCTCTTAGGGCATTAGCGTTAGGCATGCCATGGCCAAGATAATAGGCAGCAGCATCAAGCCCTTTTTTTCCTTGGTGATCAATCATCACGAATCGCTGATTATTGTCCCAACTGCCGAGAATCTCCTGCATTAAAGGCTGAGTAAGCATTATCGATCCATCGATATGCACGGCTTCAAACTCCTCTCGTGATCTAATATCAACTAATTTGATATCTTCGCCTTCGGCTAGGCGTTTTGCTAGGTCAGTTGGTTCAATCAACATCTGATTGTCTTCATCATGGCTTTGCTGGACTTTTTTGAGAACATCCTCAACCGAGAGCGATCCATTGCGTTCACAAACGCTAGCTAGAGTCTCATCGGGTCGGAAACCGCAGCTGCTACACCCTCCAATATGGTATTTACGAAATAAAGCTCGCTGTGCCCCTGGATAAACATGGAGCACTTCCTGCATGAGTGATTTGCCTGTGATGTTTGGACTCATTATACAAACATTTTCCGTACTTGTTTGATGACTTCTATGAATCGATCAATTTCGGATTCCGAGTTGTAAAAATTAAAGCTAGCACGAGCGGTGGATGGTACTCCAAGTTTTGCCAATAGTGGTTGGTTGCAGTGATGGCCTGCACGAATAGCGACGCCTTTTTGATCCGCCATCGTTGCGAGGTCAAGCGCGTGGGTGTCAGGTAATACAAAACTTACTACTGCAGAACGTTCGCTATCAGGCCCAAAAATCCGTATACCATCAATTTCTTTTAGACGCTTTAATGTTCGTCTTGCCAACTGCTGGCCATGTTTAAAAATCGCCATTCGGCCAATGTTGTCAAGGTAGTTGATTGCAGCATGTAGTCCAGCTGCCCCTGCAATGTTAGGCGTGCCTGCTTCGAACTTATGAGGAGCTTTAGCGAAAGTTGAGTCAAAATATTCGACCTTTGAAATCATTTCGCCACCGCCCTGATAAGGAGGCATTTCTTCGAGTTTCTCTTGTCTTCCATAAAGAACCCCTATACCTGTAGGTCCGCAAAGTTTGTGCCCGGAAAATGCTAGGAAATCACAATCAATGTCTTGAACATTGATAGTTGTGTGCCCGGCACTTTGTGCGGCATCGACCAATGATACGACTTCGGCATTGCGTGCCCGTTGGCAAAGTTCCTTAGCAGGATTGATGGTACCCAACGTATTCGAGAAATGTGTGAAGGCTAGTAGCTTGGCCCGGTCAAGTTTTGCATCGAGATCTGAGAGATCTAGTAAGCCGTCTTCGCCTGTAACTGGGATGAATTCGAGTTTGACTCCTATTTGCTTAGCCAAGAGCTGCCAGGGCACTAGATTGCTGTGATGCTCCATTTCAGTAAGTAAAATAGTATCGCCTGCGATGAGGTTTGATTGCCCCCAGCTTTGAGCCACCAGATTAATGCTTTCAGTAGTTCCTCGTGTAAAAATGATTTCTTCGGTTTTTGCTGCGTTTAAGTATTCAGCGATACGTTTCCGTGCCCCCTCATATGTTTCTGTGGAACGGTTACTTAGTTCGTGGATCCCGCGGTGTACATTAGCGTTATTATATATGTAATGGTTTCGGACTGCATCGATGACAATCTGTGGTTTTTGGCTGCTGGCGGCGTTATCGAGATAAACCAATGGATGCCCATTGATTTTTTGCTTTAGGACTGGAAAGTCATCTCGGATTGATTCCCAGTCATTTATTTTCTCAGTTGTCTTAGCATCTCGGTTCATTACATCATACCTAATTGAAGTTTGGCTGCCTCGGTCATCATATCTTGGTTCCACGGTGGATCCCATACGATCTCTACGTCAACTTCTTCTACTCCATCTATGCATAACAAACGGTTTTGTGCGTCCTGTTGTAATACCGGGCCCATTCCACAGCCAGGAGCTGTGAGAGTCATTTTTACATCCACTTTCCAGTTGCCATTGATCTCGGTTGGTTCAGAGGAGTATACAAGACCAAGGTCCACGATGTTAACTGGGATCTCTGGATCGTAAACGGTCTTAAGCTGTTCTTGGATCTGCTCGTTCAACTCCTCAGTATTTTTTGGACGTTTGGATCCTTCGGCGGGAGTCTTAATTGGCTCTAGCCCGAGCGAGTCAGCATCGCATCCATCGATACGAAACATATTGCCATTAATGATTACAGTATAGGTTCCACCTAGAGTTTGGGTGATCTGCGCATTTTCACCCTTTTGAAGAATTACTTTGTCGCCGGATGGAACGATTGAAGCGTTTACGCTTCGGCTTAATTCTATGAGTTCTGCTGTGTGCATGTCTAGGAAGCTTGATTAATTGAATCGTTCGTAATGGAATGAACACGGTTGACCATCGAATGCAGTCCATTGCGCCGAGTGGGGCTAAGATGTTTATCAAGACCAAGTTGTTCGAATACCTTTGAGCTGTTTGTATCTAATATTTGCTTAGCGGTTTTACCGTTATATATTAATAGTAAGACAGCAATAAGTCCTTTTACAATAAATGCATCTGAGTCTGCATGAATGTTATATGTATCATTGGTTCCCGGTAGTATTCGAAGCCAAACGCTGGCTTGGCAGCCGTTCACGCGGTGTTCTTCGACCATATCGTCAGGGTCGAGGGCAGGTAGTTTTTTGCCCAGTTCAATAAGGTAGCTGAAGCGCTCTTCCCAGTCACCGAGCAATTCAAAATTGTCGATTACTTCCTCAATCGTTGTATCTAGAGTAAATGCCACTTCAATTGAGATGGTGTTCATTCTCGAGTCGGCTCCAGACCAGCTCATTAAGTTCGTCTCGAATATCATTTTGTTGAATTCGTTCGACTATTTCTCCTGTGAAACCGTGCATCAACATGCGCCGCGCAGTCTGGGCGTCAAGTCCTCGAGCTCGCAGATAAAAAATCGCCTCATTATCCAATTCGCCGATGGTGGCGCCGTGGGTGCATTTCACATCATCTGCATAAATTTCTAACTGTGGTTTACTGTTTACCGTTGCGTTGTCACTGAGAATTAGATTTTTGTTTGTTTGCTTAGCATCAGTTTTTTGTGCTTCAGAATCGACAAGAATACGGCCATGAAAGACCCCGCGCGATTGATCATCGAGTATACCATTGAAATATTCGTGGCTATCACAATGCGGTGCAGCATGATTAACGATCATATGGTGATCAGCCAGTTGTCGGGAGCGCGTCATGTATAATCCATTGAGCGTACATTCGATTCCTGGTTTAGTTAAGTCCATACGAAGGTTGTTGCGTGATAGTTGCGCACCGAGTGCAAACGAATGGAATGCGTAGCAAGAGTTCCCTCCTAGCTTCGAGTGAAGTGAAGCAAAGTGGATAGCTAAGGAGGACTGATCCTGAAGTTTAATGTGCTCGATATTTGAACCATCTCCCAATTGGGTTTCAGTAACGACATTGGTGCTTGCTGCCGCTTGTCCCAGCGTAATATGAGACTCGATTATCGTGCCTTTTGCGTTTGTCTCTGCGATTATTAAGTTCCTTATGTGCGAAGCTTGGCCAGCTTTAATTGCTGTATACAGGAACACAATATGGACTGGTTTGGATAGAGTACTATTCGCTGGAATATGAATCCAAGCACCGTCTGTAAAGAATGCATCGTTAAGCGCAATAAATGGATTTTGATCCTCGCTAGATAGATTTCCAATTTTGTTTTCTATTGCGGGGGAAGCACTGGCGAGATTTGAAACTATGACGCCTTCTGATTGCTCTGAGATTTGTGAAAGTTCACTCGAAATATTGCCGTCAACAAATACTAATCGATCGGTGTCATGCTGACTAAAGGCGATGTCTCCAATTGCTGATTGGTCAATTGTTTGACTGCCTGACTCAATCATTATTTCGAATGGTAGTTCAATGAATGGCTTAAGGCTTGTAAAGCGCCAGTCCTCATCCTTAGTTGTTGGGAGTCCCGTTTCTTGAAAACGGGTTATGCCCGCATGTCGAAATGGTAACATTGATATTCCTCTTTGTTTGATTCCGGCAAATGCATGGGCAGCGCCTTTGGCCCAATCTATTACTGCTGTGCTACTCATTAGGAGTCCTTAATCAACCAGTCGTAACCTTTTTCCTCTAGATCGTGTGCCAGTGTTTTATCGCCAGATTTGATAATGCGTCCATTGTATAGCACGTGCACAAAATCCGGTACGATATAGTCGAGCAAACGTTGATAATGTGTGATTACAATCTGTGCGTTGTTTTGGTTTTTAAGCCTGTTTACCCCATCGGCGACAATTCGAAGAGCGTCGATATCAAGTCCTGAATCAGTTTCGTCAAGTACAGCAAGGCTGGGTTCTAGCATCGTCATCTGAAGTATTTCGTTGCGCTTCTTTTCCCCTCCAGAAAAACCAGCATTAACAGGTCGTTTTAAGAATTCTTCGGCTAGTCCAAGCTCTTTCATTTTAGATTTTACCAATTTCAGAAATTTCATTGCATCAAGTTCCTCCTCACCACGGTGTTTACGGATTTGATTAACTGCAGACTTTAAAAAATATGTGCTATTAACACCTGGAATTTCTACCGGGTACTGAAATGCTAGAAATACCCCCTCTCGGGCGCGTTCTTCTGGAGCCATTTCAAGTATGTCATTTTTTTGAAGCAAAACTTCTCCATCAGTAATTTCGTAGCCTTCGCGTCCAGCAAGTACGGAGGCGAGAGTGCTTTTACCGCTACCATTAGGTCCCATGATAGCATGGACCTCCCCGGCATTCACGGTGAGATTAATTCCTTTTAGGATCTGTTTTTCCTCAATACAGGCTTTTAAGTTTTTTATTTCTAACATTCAGTAAAAAGAGTTTATCCGACGCTGCCTTCAAGGCTGACGTCGAGTAGTTTTTGGGCCTCCACTGCAAACTCCATCGGGAGTTCGCGGAAAACTTCTTTGCAGAAGCCATTGACAATCATATTAACGGCATCCTGTGTTTCAAGGCCCCTTTGATTACAGTAAAAAATTTGGTCTTCTCCAATTTTAGAAGTGGTAGCTTCGTGTTCGATGCTTGCTGTTGGATTTTTTGCTTCGATATAAGGAAAGGTATGTGCCCCGCATTTGTTCCCAATTAAGAGGGAGTCACACTGCGAAAAGTTACGCGCATTGACAGCTTTTTTCCCGACTTGCACCAATCCTCGATAACTATTTTGGCCCCGACCGGCTGAGATGCCTTTGGAGATGATAGTGCTACGAGTATTTTTGCCTATGTGTATCATTTTGGTTCCAGTATCAGCTTGTTGCGCCTTGTTAGTTAGAGCGATGGAGTAGAATTCACCAACGGAGTTGTCGCCTTTCAGGATTACGCTTGGATATTTCCAAGTTATTGCTGAGCCTGTTTCGACTTGGGTCCAAGAAATCTTTGCATTTGTTTTGCACATGCCTCGTTTAGTGACAAAATTATAAATACCTCCGCGGCCTTCTTCGTCTCCCGGATACCAGTTTTGCACGGTTGAGTATTTAATTTCAGCGTTATCAAGAGCAACCAATTCAACCACTGCTGCATGTAGCTGATTTTCATCACGCATTGGTGCGGTGCAGCCTTCAAGATAGCTGACGTGACTGCTTTCTTCGGCCACGATCAGTGTTCTTTCAAATTGTCCTGTGTTGGCGGCATTAATCCGGAAGTAAGTACTTAATTCCATTGGGCAACGTGTGCCTTTGGGTATATAGACAAAAGAACCATCGCTGAAGACAGCAGAATTAAGTGCTGAGTAATAATTGTCGGTGTAAGGGACAACTGTGCCGATATATTTTCTTACTAACTCTGGGTGTTCGCGAACTGCTTCGGAGATTGGGCAGAAAATGACCCCAGCTTTAGCGAGGTCCTCCTTAAAAGTTGTGCCAATAGATTCGCTGTCGAAAACTGCATCGACTGCTACGCCGGCTAATCGAGCCCGTTCATGTAAAGGTACTCCGAGCTTTTCGTAAGTCTCCAGTAGTTTCGGATCGACTTCATCTAGGCTTTTTGGCCCGTCGCCTTTTTTCTTTGGTGCGCTGTAATAGGAGATCTCTTGAAAATTGACTGGCGGGTATTTTACATGTGGCCAACTAGGATTCTCCATTTTTTCAAAATGTCGGAATGCCTTCAGTCGCCATTCAAGTAGCCATTCTGGTTCATGCTTTTTAGCAGAAATGAACCGGATGACGTCTTCGTTTAGACCCGGTTCTAGTGATTCACTTTCAATGTCAGTGGTAAATCCGTACTTGTAGTCACTTGCAACAAAATTATCGATGGTATCTGTACTGGCACTCATGATTTATTTGAATTTTGCCCGCAGTCCTCGCACTTACCGGAACAACGCCCGTGCAAGGAAATGTCTATACTTCTCACTTCAAAATCAACTGGCATGTCTACTTCTGCCACGCGCGGTGCATCCTTTAGGGTTACATCAAAAACTTTTCCGCATGCATCACAGCAAAAGTGCGCGTGCTCGTTCATATTTGAACAATACATCGCAGCGCCACGATCCACGTTTACTTGCCTAATGACGTTGCATTTCACTAATGCGTCAAGGGTGTTGTAAACGGTTGCCATGGAGATCTCCGGTTTCGTCTGTTTGGCTCGCATAAACACCTCTTCAGCAGAGGGATGATCACGCTGGCTTATCAGAACCTCATAAACATGTTGTCGCTGAGAAGTGAATCTAAGCCCTTTCTCTGCTAGCCGTTTAGTGAGGGGTTCACCGGACGCAAGAAGATGGTCCGTTTCCATGTGCGCAATTTGCCATTGCTAAAGATGCTTGTCAATATTTGGAATAATTCTAAATAAGAAGCCAAGTGTTTTGTCGGACTTATACAACCTTAGTCTTTGGGAATCAGCGCCTTCCAGTCGATTGTTGGATGGCCGGCGGCAATAATTGATCGGTTTCTGATGTCCTCTTTAGCATATTTAAGTCTATACCCATCTAAGGTGCAGACTGAGCCTCCCGCTTCCTCAAGAATACATTGTGCAGCTCCAGTATCCCATTCCATTGTTGGCACGAACCTTGGATAGATGTCGGCTTTTCCCTCTGCGATGAGACAGAACTTAAGCGAGCTACCCATACTGACAAGTTCGGCTGAGGGAAGCTTCTCAAGCATTGCAACGATCTTTGTGCCGGCATGATCACGACTAGCGACGATTCGGAGTTTATTCTTGTCTGCTTTACTGACGTTAATACTGGTTGGATCGCATTCCCCTTTCCGCTTGAATGCACCTTTGTCTCGAACGGCAAAGTATTCGAGATCTGAGGCTGGTGCGAGAACTACACCAAGAGTAGCTTCGCAATTCTCAATCAGAGCTATATTGACAGTGAATTGACCGGTTTTTTTTATAAACTCTTTTGTCCCATCGAGTGGATCAACTAACCAGAATTTCTTCCACTTCATGCGCTCTTCGACGGTAATTCCTTCGGATTCTTCAGACAGTACCGGGATATCTGGTGTTAGTTTTGTAAGAGCGGCGACTATGCAGTCGTGAGCGGCACGATCAGCTTGTGTGAGCGGTGAGTTGTCATCCTTGAATTCCACTTTGGATGGGGCGTTATAGGTTTTCATAATGGCTATTCCAGCCTCATTTGTTATTCGTCGGATATCGTCTATCATTTTATTTCATACCCAGCCAAAGCCAGGGAATTTAGCCATTAAATTTTTTCGTATCTTTGGATACTCGCGTTGCTTGAATGTAGGCCAATCGTCACAGAAATCGATTTTTTTGTTTTTTGGTGTTAATAATTTGATTCTAACAATTTGTTGTCCTTCGCAGATAACTGGGTGCCTGTTTAGGCGAAAGCACTCGTGGAGTTTTACATGCAACTCCACTGGAACTATTTTACCGGTTTTGTCTATTGGAGATTCTGGATAGTGTAGTTTTTTTGGTTGATCAATAGGCCAGTCTATTGTGGTTGGGGCAAACTCATCTAACCACTCCCATTGAGCCTCGGGCATATGCTTTCTAAAGGCCGGTTTGACATTGGAAGCTATTGCTTGCTTGGCTAACGTCATGCCTTCAAATGCGTTGGTTAGACAATTTAATACTGCCTTTTCATCTAGGGGTGGAAATTCCAAATCCGGCCTTGCGGCACAAATCCAGTTAAGTCTCAGAATTTGTTGTATGATTGATTTATCGAATGATTTGGGCTTGAACCAATCATGTAAGCAAGCTTTTGCTAATGCTAGACCGACTGCTTTCGAGTTCGCATTAGTATCATGTTTTCGATCTACTTCCAGATCTCGAAAGTATTTTATACTATATGTTTCAACACGTTTAGGTCCTGGATCAAATTCACTTTCATAATTTATAGAAATTTCATCAGGGAAAAGTTCTTTTACCCATTTTAGCTCGATCGCTGAAGCCAGACTTAGCAGTGTCTTAGTTCGGTTACCGCGGGCAGATATCTGTCGAATTTCTGCTGCAATGAATAGTGGAGATTTTTGAACTACGCTTTCACGAACCAGCGTGCCGCTGCGTTGTTTTGGGAGTTTGCAATTCAGAGTTCCTGTATCACAACGAATGCAAATCTGATCAGCAAAAGATGAGAGTATGCATAGTCGAAGATCGGTGAATTTAGAACGGTCTGGTTCGGTGTTTTCGCTGCACTTAATGCCATTACTTTTGGCCAATTGTATCAGTTGACGAAAGGTTGTTTCGACTTCTCTACAAGAACCGGCATGGATTCCATGTGTGCGACAGTCATCGATATTATAGCGGCGTGATTTGGCATACTGCCATGCGCGAATTAATACCTCGAAATCGGAATCAGCCCCATCGCGAAAAGGTTCTTGAGCAGCCTGAATTTTTTTGTCTTCTCGTGAGGAGCGGATAAGGATGTTTCGTCCACTGAGGAACGCGGCGCATAAGGCGGTTTCATTAACGCATCCTCGTTTCCCTCCCTCAATCATCATTCGAGAAAAGCGTGGGTGCATTGGAAGCTTTAACATCGATTTTCCGATTTCAGTAAGCCTAAAGCAGTTATTTGAAGTGCGCTTAGTCAAGGCTCCTAGGGAGTGTAGTAATTTCTCTGCCGTTTCTACTGCGGATGTATCAGGTTTTTCGATCCAGTCAAAGCTTGATGCTTTGTTGATACCTGCCGAGTGTAGCATGAGGATAGCTTCCGCAAGGTCCTTACGATGAATTTCTGGGGTGTTATATTCTGGGCGATTTAGATGTCCGCTTTCTGTCCAAAGCCGATGACATGTTCCAGGTTTGGTGCGGCCGGCGCGGCCGGCGCGCTGGTCAGCTGAGGCACGACTGATTTCTTCAATCAAAAGTGTGCCAAATCCTCGCTCATTATCGAATCGTGATACCCTTGCAAGACCGCTGTCAATAACGTGGCAAATACCTTCGATAGTTACTGAAGTTTCAGCAACATTAGTTGCAACGATAATTTTTCTATGCTTGCTAAAGTTAAAAGCACGATCTTGTTCTGTAGAAGGGAGTTCACCGTGTAGAGGGATGAGGTCAATTGGTTCTGGCAGCCGCTTCCGCGCAAGCGCACCAATAGTGCTTCGGATTTCTGCCATTCCAGGCATGAAAATTAAAATATCGCCTGGCGACCCATTGTGAAGGATAAGGGCTACTACTTCGGCTGCTTGTTCTGTAACAGGATCAAGGTTGCGATATTTTCCAAAGTGAATATCGACCGGGAAGGTGCGCCCCTCAGAATTTAGGGTAGGGCAAGATGTATCAGGGTAGGGACCTAGGTAGCTGGCGACAGACCCTTTTTGAATAGTCGCTGACATAATGACGATTTTGAGTTCTTTGCGTTTGGTCTTCTGAAGTTTTTTAATTAAGCCAAGTGCAAGGTCGCTCATGAGGTTTCGTTCATGAAACTCATCAAACAACACTGCCCCGACTTCTTTTAGTTCAGGGTCATGTTGTAAACGACGCAGTAAAACTCCTTCAGTTATGAATTCGATCATTGTCGTTGGAGTTGTATGATTTTCGAAACGCACTTGATATCCAACTCCCTTTCCTAAAGAAGTGGATCGTTCGCATGCTACCCGCCGGGCAAGTGACCTTGCGGCAACTCGGCGTGGCTGAAGAACAATCACTTTCTGTTTGTCGCTGAGGACATCGTCAAAAATCATCTGTGGAACTTGTGTCGACTTTCCAGAGCCGGTTGGAGCCCCCAGTACAAGGCAATTTTGAATGGCCAATGAGTCTGTTATTTCCCCGTGGATATCCCAAATGGGGAGTTTTTCGTTCATTTATAATGTGCCTTGATAATTCAAGGC
>NYWG01000013.1 GCA_002684915.1 Verrucomicrobiales bacterium | reverse complement strand
CTATTAACAACAGACATGGGGTTCCAACGTGTACAGTACGAAACTTTCAGGATAGTGTACATTCTTCTGTTGGGATCTAATATTTTGATGATGATAGTGCAAATTCAAATGAATATAAACGAGATAAGCAAAATGTTGGCACTTTTTATCTCCATATTGTACGTGGTAACGGATGTAAATCAAATTGTGTACTTCAGTCAATGTGTTGAAACCATACAGAAATATACGGTATATAAAAGAACTTTATAAATGAATAAATGATATTGTATTGTGGGGTAACAAAAGAGGAAATATTTGGATTTGAATCATCTCCTTTACCAATAATTTGTGTCGATCTAATGATTGACGGTGGTACAGCAGATGAACCGTTGAATATTTATTTAGTAGATACCTGGAAACAACTGTTGGAAAAGTACAAAGACGTGGATTATATATTTATTGATGGAGGGATATATGGGTCCTTTAAAGATTTAGAAAGTAAGAAAGAGATTTTAAATATCATACAAGTATTCTGTAAAAAAGCATTGATAATATATGGAGAGCATATCTTAAAACGTTTTTACACGATTGGAGTACGAAAGGGTACAGATTTACTTCAACGCCATGAAAATATACCGTTTACCTACATTCCTGTACAACAATATACTATGGAGAATTTCAAAGCTGCTTATAACCAGTCGCACTTATTAACACGCATGCAAAAGCTTCGTGTGATGTCAGAGTATAGTTCTAAATTTTAAACTTCAATTTCATTTGATACTTCATCTATTTTACGTTTCTTTTTCTCATAAAAATCGACACTACCAACTTTTGGCGAAGCTTCAACCTCTGCATATTTAGCATCTTCTGCTTTAAATATGCACAATGCGACTGGAAATGGGCTCTTCTTTTTATAACCCTTGAATTTAATCCCTTGTCGTATGAAACGTATCTCACTTGCATACTTAATACAAATATCATGAAACCAATTTGTATTCGTTCTTGCTGGAAGCAAACACACTACTGTTTTTTCCTTCTTCCATTCGACCACAGCCTTCGTAAGCCATGCTTCCATCTGTGAATATGGTGGATTCATATATGATACTCTTTGCCATTCTTCCTCCAAGCCATTCCTTTGAGGGTCACGTGGACAAACATCAGAAAGCAATCCAAATTCTTTTACTAACTCAAGCATGACCTCCGTTGGAGTTTCAGCGAATTGATCTTTACCATTCCACAGGGCACCACGATAAGCTTCTTTTTTTGTCAGTTTTTGTTTGTTTTGTTTACTTCTTACGATTAATGAGGCCATTTTTTTTTATTTTAAACTACAGCTGCTTTTATACCCTTTTTTTCTTTTGAATTAATATCTTTAATTCTGTTCAACGCTATGAACTTTCGTCTTGTGTTGTTATATTTTTGCCAGCTTCGTTTTTCATAACATAATTGGCACCGTGGTCTTTTTCTTTTACAACATTCTCTTTTTGTGACAAGCTCTTCTTCCAATTCTTTCTCCAGTGACGAAACTTTCCATTTAAGGTATATATCGATGTTATCAATGGTGGTATTTTTATAGTGGAAGACTGTAGATTTCGTAATGCATGATACATCGGACCTACACTCGCTGTTACTCCCCTGAGTCTTCCCCATCTTAGTTGTAATAGCATAGATATAAATACACTGAATCAGTATATAAAAATAGATAAAATATTTAAGACCTTTAAATTATTTCAGACCTCCTCCTCGTAGTCTTAGAACTAAATGTAAAGTCGCTTCTTTTTGTACTGTAATGGTGTTAGTATGTTAATTTCATAGTATAGAGAGATAGTTTGAACTCACTGTTGTAGTCGCTTAAGGTTCTGCCATCCTCTAGTTGCTTGCCAGCGAATATAAGGCGTTGTTGGTCAGGTGCTGTGTCTATGTTAGTCATTTGCTCTACAATTTTATTTTTATTTTTATTATTACTTACGTATACCTTCTTTGTCTTGAATTTTNTNTTTNACNTTTTCAATAGTGTCTGAAGGCTCGACATCGAGTGTAATTGCTGAATAAGTGGTTAGTTTATTTCTTGGTATACATCGTCACGTTGAATTTACTTACTTTTTCCGGTTAGTGTTTTTACAAATATTTGCATCTTCTTTTCTAAAAATATCACCGCTATATATACTCTGATAAATTGACAAAAGATGAATCTCGAAAAGTTCAAGGTAGAGTGTGGAAATAAGAAGCACTTTATCGAAAAATTTAAAGCGTTGATGGGTGTGGAAGTGAAGAACATCATTTGTATCGAGACGTTGATGTCGCATGTAGAACCTGTAGGTGAATTGCCAGTTGGGTTCGTTTTGATGGAGCGTTCTAAATTCTATTTGGTTGGATGGACAGATAGTAAAAAAAGGTGTAATCCGTGCAACTTGTATCCGCACCGTAAGCTGAAGGCGAAATTGTACGGTTTGTGGACGAAGCGTGAATGGACTTTTAGTGAGCTTTATGGATGTGTTTTCCAACGTATACGTCAATTAGAAGACCCACCAACAGCTATTGACTCTGTAAATAACTGGGAAAAGAATAGACAGGCGTTATTTTCATGTGCAAAAATTATTGGTAGTGAAATGGTTCAAAAAGTAAAATGCTATGAGCTGAGGGTAGTAGACTCAATAACAAAGAACAATATTGAGTTATTGAATTCAATTTGTGATGAGTTAAGCTTACCAAGTTCAATAGATCAGTTGAAGAAGCATGTAACAAGTATGTATGAAAAAGAAATAAGCTTTATTAATGAAGAAAACTTTAAAGCAAGTGGAATACTGAATCTTATCAAAGATGCGACGTCAAAATGGAATATATAAAGAAAAAATTAGTAATAATAATGATGGAGGAAGAGCAGTCTTTGTTAGAGAAAGGTGTTTTAAAAGAAGAAAAAGGTGTGTTAAAACAAATAGAATCACGTTTAAATAATTTAGAGGTAACTGTTAACACGATATTAGAAAAAGGAGATGAATTTAATGAAGCTACACAAGAGAAGCTAGAAAAAATACAAACACAGTTGGAGAAGCAGTCACAAAGTATGCGTAAATTAAAAAGGAAATTAATGGATCGATACAACCCCTACACGATCGTCGGTATTCTCATCCTGTTGGTTTGTATATGGATTCTTTTTATGTATTACGTAGTAAGCTAAAAGAAGCGATAATTTTGCTAACCGTGATTCAACCTTATTGTATATATTATAGAGTCCGCCAACAATACCCAATGTTTGGTATATAGATTGTTTAGAGTAAAACAATAGTATGTAGTCAGTGACAAAAACTACAGATATTGCAATGCTGAGACGAATAAAAACTAAGTAGATACCTTTTGCTTTTTCGTCTGTTAAGTCTTCATAAACTAGTGATTTTGAATGAACCAACGAAATACTTTTATCTTCGAATTGCATCAGAATACAAAAACAGATGGAAATTAACATGGGAGTAAAAAGATAAATATCTGTAACATACCACCGCATACATATTCCAATAAATAAAGCGAGTAAGAGTAGTAATCTTTTCTTTTTTAATCTTCCATACATTTGTTAAAAAAATTGAGTACATATATAAATTATAATTCTAAAAACATGAGCTCTAAGAAGAAAAAACGTAAACGTAGTTCTTTTAACGCTTCAGAATTACATACATGTGCCATCTGCTTTGAGGAAAAACAGACAAAAAATTTAGCGGTTTTAAATAATTGTGATCATAGATATTGTACAGAATGTATACAAAAATGGTGTGACCGTGAAAATTCCTGCCCACAATGTAAAAAGAAAATAACCTTTATTGACATTCCCGGTAGGAAAAGACGTAAAAGAATAGTCGATAAAAGTTTGGAACATGAGGAGGATAACATACTTCCTGAGGATCATATCATTAGCCTAGCGGTTATGAATTATGTGGCATCCTCACGTTTTCGTCAATACATGGCACAAACTATTTTAAGAAGAAGTAACATGAGAGCACGTATTTTATGGCACATAATTCAACGGGCTCTTCCACCGTTGAGACGTCAAATAGAAGAGTCGATAGAAGAAAATTATCGAAATATTAATAGAGCTAGTTTAGATGTATTGGAAGCTAGTGATGCCATGTTAAGGTTAAGATATGCTATCGGAAGAGATTAAAATAACGTATAAATATCTTAAAATATGTACATATATGACCGCAACGTTATACGATATAGTAAAATATAAATTACTTAAAGTAGGTGACTCGATAGAATTTAATTTTAAAGGACATTATTTCAGGGCAAAAATACAACGTGGTGGGTTAATTTCCCAATGTACGGTGTACAGACCACAGTCTAAGGATGCTGAAAAAATTTTGGGACATGTGTCCTCTTTCTCCAGTTTAACAAGTTGGACAGAAGCTTGCTTACAAGATATTCTAGAGGAATATTTCACCAGATATTCGTCGTGGAAACGTGTTATTCATGTTGAAACTAACCAAACCATGGGAGAGTTGAGAGACAGATGTAAACTGTTGAATGGACGCGTGAAGGACTCAGATATATCAGAATTGTACAAGGAGATACACCGCTTGCAAACAACAATTCAAGAAATGAGTGGTGTTTTAAAGTCCAACAAGTTATTTCAAAAAAAATGGTCGAGTGTTCCCTTTATTGCGGTGCGTGAAAATTTCAAATATAAGAAAGTGAAAAAAAGAAAAATTGAGAATCCTAACGCATTCTTAAAAGTACAAAATTTAATGATGTCTTAATATTTTTCAGAATAAATTTGTATTGGTACATCACAACCTTTCCCTGAAACTGAAATTCCACCTTCAACCTTCCCTGTAACCTCATACTCAAAAGCTACTACATTATTAAATGTTTTTTGAGTAATCATATTCGCGGGAGTTCCTTGCAATATACTTTGTTTTCCTATATTTAAATTGAATTCGGTGTAACAATTTTTTGTTGGAATCCACACTATTTTTTTAATCAAATTTCCTACTGAATTTTTTCTAGCATAATTTTCCAAATACTTTACCTCCGTATCATACGTAGCGGTAATATCTTTGCAAGCCCTATTCACCACTAATGTCATGTCTGTCGAAGGAGGAACATGCCAGTTGTTTTGACGATCCATAAAAACATCTGTAAATGGTATACCGTTGAAGTCAAAAACCACACATTTTTTTATATTTACAACATATTCCCCACCCTCGTATGCGGTAGTGCAATGTGTTGTACTATCATGTACACATTTCATTCTGATGATTTTACGTAGGTTTGTAGTTAAGTGCTTAAATGAGTTATTTTCAACGTAAGTAGATGAAGAAGAAGACGAATTTAGAAAGCCAAAGATGAGAAATAGAATTGCGCAGAGAGAAAGAACAGAAAATAAAATCTTTGAAAAGCCACAAGATTTGGCTTCTTGAACAACCTCTGGACCAGCTATAACAAATTTTTGTTTAACATTGGGTCTAGGTTTTCGTGTAGTAGCAAATTTTGATATATTAATGCCAGATAAATCGAGTTGACCTCCCTTTACCTGACTCATTTATTCTTAAAGTAACGTTTATTTATAGTAAGTTAACATTTGTTTACACCCCCTATCATGTCCACCGCTAAATTGAATGCATCTGAATCTGCTAGTCCTGCCTGCTTCAACTTGTTTGTTACCAAACTACTTAGTGCTGCACCAGCCGCGTCGAATGAAGCTTGCTTTTGCGCAATTGTTGGAGACCCACAGATTCGATCAGAAGAATCGGTTGCGTTTACAACCGTCACATCGCCTGGAGAACATATTGTTATAGGTGTACACACACTCGCTTTTTCATAGTCATTTATAGCATCACAAGCACATCGACATGAGCCGTCGGACTTTGCCTTACCGTTGGATTTGACCCTGTGAGCACAATCAATAGATGTACAATCTGGCTGTGGCAACCCTTTCCTTACAATTTCGGACAACAAATCGACCACTCTTACAAGAATGTTTGAATCACCAGTTGATTTCATATCGTCTGCTTCGTCCGACGCCCCTTTATTTCCAGAAAATGTTGATTCAAAAACTTTTATAATTGCATTGACTTCATCTTCCATGTGGAAAGCACCACCTCCATCACTACCTACGTTGTCAGAGAAAGTGTTGGAGTTGGATTCCATTGTCTTCCCACCCATGTTTTTTGTTTTAATTCCACCACCTTTTTGCCCATTGTTGGACTTTATGTTGGACGAAGCTAAGGTTACATCAGATTTATCAACCAAAATTGCCCCACCTTCTCCTGTTGCCGTGTTAGATTCAACCTCTATTGTTCTTAAATCCGCTTCACCTTCCTTTACTTCTAATGCTCCGCCGTTTTGTGCACTGTTGGATTTCAATGTGGTACCCTCCATCGTTAATTTCTTTCCTTCTACTGAAACGGCTCCACCACTTCCTGAAGGCGCTGAGTTAGACTCAAATACGGATGTCTTTACAGTTAAATCTGTCACTGACGCTACAGCACCACCATTTCCGCTTGTTGCTTTATTGTTTTTGAATGTGCTTGTTTCAACTACGACAGACCCTGCCTTTGCGTTAATTGCGCCACCGCCGTTTGTTCCTTCATTGTTGTCAAACGTAGCACCTTTAATAGATACGGATGGTGGATTGTTTCCAACGTCTTTTTCTGATTCTAGAGCACCGCCAGTTGTACCCTTATTGTTCTTAAAGACAACATTTTCAACTTCAACGGTTCCTCCAGAGGCTAAAATACTTCCTCCAGCATCACCTGGATTTCCATCGCTTAAGGTCATACCTTTTACAGTCAGCTTCTTTCCATTTTCTACCTTAAAGTGCCTCTTACCAGCAGCTGCTTGAATCATAAGTGTTGTGGATTTCAAATTTTTCCTTAATCTACGTCTTGCTATTACAACTATCTGTAAATCACCTGTAAGAACAATTTCGTCACTTAAGATACATGAGTTTGCTAGTTGTATCGTACCAGATGTAGGAATAGTACACAGCGGTAAACTAACTTCAATCTTGCCTACCATAGTACTTGTGTCTTTTGACAGGTAGTAAAATGTTCCTGGAGTACTTGGAACCCATACAATAACACTCGTATCATCTTTTGCTTCTAATGTTAGATATTGTGTATACGATGAATAGTCTGTATCTTGCGTGGTCCATTGCACAGCTGATGCCAAAACTAGATCATTCCCTGCTACAGAAGCAGGTTGGCGAGAGAATATGAATGGCCCTTCACTAATTCTCAGTTGTATTGTTGGATTTATACCTAGATTTGTGCCATCTTTTTTCTGAACTAGATACTTTGAACCACTAACGTCAAATTCAAACTGATCTTCGGTGTCACCCATGTAATCGCAAATAGTATTAACACTATTAGCAGGATCATCTTTCTCATTAATCATACCGGTTGGGCAGGAAATGCATGCATTATTTTCAACACGTTCATTAGCTGCACACTTAGTTATATCACATTGTGTTTCACCATCTTGAGTTTTATCTAAAGGTGCGTTCGTTTCACCAGGCTGACATTGTTCGCACTGTGCATTTGCATTTACGCGATAATTAGCCGCGCAATCACAACTCGTTGCTGCTCCTGTTGGGTCTCCACCTTCAGCCGTGCTACCTCCTAGAGTACATAATTGACATTTCTGTGTCTTTGTTGGATCAACAAAATAACCTTCTTTACAGTGACAGCCACGTTGAGCTTCGTTGGTACGATGCGTTCCATCAGTGGTTTGACCTTCGGGGCACTGTCCACATCCCCAAGGGGCAGAACCTACCGCTTGGTATCCCTTATCACAAACGCATCCAGAAATTGTTGTTCTCGACTCTACAAAAACACCGCCTGGATCTGCTGAATTAGCCGGGCAATCTTGAACATCACCGTTTGTATCTACATAATGTCCAGCAGTGGTTTTACACTTTGTTTGCCCACCATTAATAAGTTCTCCTCCAGAGCTAGCACTG
>NYWG01000012.1 GCA_002684915.1 Verrucomicrobiales bacterium | reverse complement strand
GTAAAACTTATAAAATAAAGTCTATCAGCTTCCCATTGAAAACGGTTGGGATTCTTTTAAATCTAATAGCTTCCCTAGATACTAATTACAAAACTAGCATTTAATATTCACTATATTAGTTTCTATAAAATTCTTTTGAGAAAAAAATCTCATTTCAAAAACGCCTTCAGCCAATTAAGTAGGATTGTACCTGATATCACCCCTCGCCCCCTTTTGAGGCAAGTATACCTGAATAGATATAAATGTGGATAAATCCCACTTCAATTAAGGGCCGACCTGTGGTTAACTTGCCCCGGTCGGAGATAAGTTGGTCTTAACTTCGGCAGATTTGGTTAGCGGATGTTAGCGAACATCAACTGAACGAATTGAGATAATTGCGTAAGCTACTTATCCACAGTCAGGTGCACTCGTGGTGGAATTGGTAGACACGCAACCTTGAGGTGGTTGTTCCCCTAAAGGCGTGAAGGTTCGAGTCCTTTCGAGTGCACCAATTTTACCCTATGGCATCGAACGTCCTTGGTGATAATTTACAACCCTGTTCATTGAATCCCGTCACTGGTTTCTACCGCAATGGTCTTTGCGACACCTGTGCTGATGACAAGGGTTTACATACAGTATGCGCTGTGATGACCGATGAGTTCTTAAAGTTCAGCGCTGAAGCAGGTAACGATCTATCAACTCCAGCACCAGAATATCAATTCCCGGGATTAAAGGCTGGTGATCGTTGGTGTTTATGCATGAGTCGATGGATAGAAGCACTTAATGCAGATGTGGCGCCAGATATCGTATTAGAAAGTTGCCACATAAGTGTGACAGAATTTATTGATATTGAAGTATTGAAAAAATACGCCGTTAAGAATGAATTATAGCAGTACTCCTTACTCTTAAGCCCTTAATTTTACTTATTCTTATTCAGCTGTCTTTTGCCCTGTTTAAATCCTTCTGCACCTAAAATCACTTAAGGCAGACTCTCAACCCAAAACTCAATCTATAATAGCTTCTCTTACAATTGCTCCAATTTTGCGTGGCAGATCAGACGGCTTTTGAACCATATACACAACTGACAGCTTTTTGGAAGGGGTTGTCCACGAAACAGTTCCTGCAGCTCCTCCCCAACTATATGTGCCCTCTATTTGACCATTTCTTGATTTCTTTTGGTCCAGAGTTATAGCAGTTGTATAACCATAACCTTGACCGGGGCCTCCCTTCGCTGCTTGGCTAAAAAGATTGCCTACCTGATTGGTTGTCATCATTGCAACGGTTTCAGATTTGAGTATTTGATGACCAAACAAAGATCCTCCATTAACGAGCATCTGTTGGAAATGTAGATAGTCGCGTGCCGTACTAAATAGTCCCCCAGAATTTGAGACATAAGTGCTTAAATCTTCCCCGATAACTCTACCGTTTCCTTTCGCTTTACTGTGAAATTTATAGGGCATTCGATAGAGTTGGTCTTCAGGCACATCCCAATAGGTATCTTTCATGTTCAGCGGATCAAGAATCCGAGACTGTATAAATTCATGAAGAGACATCCCTGAGGCTATTTCGATGATTCGCCCCACAACCTTCAATCCGCTTCCGGAACTGTATGCCCAACGGGTTCCCGGTTGAAAGTCTAGAGGCCTGGCTGCCATTCTTGGCACCCAAGTAGCAAGTGTGTCTTCCGGAGTGGCTCGGTCTTTTACAATCAATGATCCCAATCCTCCTTTAGTTCCTAGCCCAGCAGTGTGTGTCAATAAATCATGAATCGTCAACGGTCTGTTAATCTTCTCAAGTCGATATTCAGGAATCTCTCTCTTGTTTTTTGAATACCAGTCCTTTTTGCTCTTCGCCTTGGTCTTGGATGTGGAGTTTTTGACGGATTTCTTCTTGGCTTGACTCTTAACTTTAACGTCCTTGTCTACTAATTTTGTCGGAATGACAACCTGCACATCTTTGTATTCAGGTATATATTTGGATACTGGATCATCAGGACTAATGAGTCCGTCGTCAAAAAGGATCATTGTTGCTAAACCAATCACTGGCTTAGTAGAAGAAGCCATAATAAAAATTGAGTCTTCTGGCATGGGTTTCGAAGTCTTCCCTTCAAGAACTCCATGAGCTTCTAAATAAATCACCTTACTCTGTCGGATTATCCCTATAACAGCGCCCTCTATTCGGCCAGCATCTATATATTGTTGTACTAATCCATCTATCTTCTTGAGAACCTCAGATGACATACCCACTTCTTCCGGATTTCCATGAGACAGTTCATTAATCGCAGTGTTTGAAATTTTGCCAATAGAAGACCCTAATTTCGTTTCATCCGCTTTTACTGCATGGAAGCATCCCACTAACAACATAACCGTGATTGAGTTTATTATTTGTTTCATTTCTGGTTGTTTCAAATTGAATAGACCTCATGTTCAAAAGCCCTATATAATGAATAGGCATCTTTGTCATTAAATGGGAAAAATTGACTGAAATAAATTACGATCACTTTCTTCCACGGATCAATGGTGAAGTAACTATTAAATAAGCCTGCCCAAAACGCAGCCCCATTAGACCTTAAACTGTTTTTATTGCCAGCCTCCAAAGCCCAGCCGTAACCCCAACGACAACCGTCTAAATCTGAAATGAAATCTCCTTTTCCAATCCAAGGGTGATTAAAAGATATTGAAGGAAAACTAGGATTAATGTTTTCAGGAAGCTGGTCCTTAAACATACTTTTAACGGTTTCCTCTTTTAGAATTTCTAAATCCCCGGTTTTACCCCAGTTAATTAGGCAGGTTAGAAACTTTAAATAATCATTAGCAGAACTAAGAAGGCCTCCACCTCCACTAAAGAATTCACTTTTCTCAGGAATCCTAGATCCAGCTAGGTTGTATTTAGTTTTATCTTTGAAATAATAATCAACTACTCTTTCATTTAGATGCTTGGGAGGATTAAACCAAGTACTGTTCATTTCCAGTGGCCCTGAAATATGCTCTCTAAAATATTCCTCAAGTGATTTGCCACTAAGAACTTCGACGACTTTACCTAGCCAATCTATATTTGTTCCATATCTGAAGCCTTCACCTGGCCTGAATATACGCAGGCTCATTTGGTGTTGAATTAAATCCTTCCCAATTGGAGCTTTACCCAAATGCTCATTTAGTTCTTCTGAAGTAAAAAAATATCCGAATCCCCCTGTGTGAGTAATCAAATGCTTAATACTTATTTCAGCATCAGATTTGCAAATATTACCTTCTTTATCTAACGCAGGCACATTAGCTAATTCAGGAACTATATTGTTAAGAGGATCATTAATTCCAATTTTGCCGGACTCAACTTGTTGCAGAGCAGCGACAGTTGTAATTACCTTTGTCATTGAGGCGATTCGAAAGATATCATCGCCATCACTAGAATAATTATATGTTTTAGTTAGCTTGTCTCCAGACTTAAGATCAAGACCTAGCATAAAAGCAGAATTCAATTCGCTCTCATTAAACTGAATATCAATATTACTCATTAATTTTAATCTATTAAATTCATCCAAATTTTCTTTATGACGTCTTCCTGCCTTTTACCTTTTGGGCTAATCATACTTGCTGAATAGTGCTCAAATCTTCTCAATGGTAATTGGAAATAGCCATTAGGATCATTCTCTCTCACCCAACTATAAGCATATTCTAACCATTCATTTCGATATGACTCAGGCTGATTTATGAACCAATTAATTTCGTCCCATCCCCATACATGTATTTTATCAGATTCACGATATTGCCCCGCATGATCCGAAGCACCAAAATTATCGATTTCAACGATATATGGCAACGATTCACAATGCCATCCACTTGGGCTAAGCCCCCCAATACTACGACCATATATAGAGTCACTAAATCCTTTTTCCAAAATAGCTTTATAAGGTTGGCCCTTTACAGATTTCGGCCTTGATGGAAATGAATGTAAATCGAACATGAGCTTGCCATTATGTATAATACCCCCACTTGGCACGTGTGCATCACAGAGCACAATATTTCGGCGCGCATGTCTATTTGCATAACTACGAATTCGAGCCATCATATCTCTCCAGTGAATATGCTTCTTGTCTCGATCATCCATAATTTCAACCTGCCCAAAATGAATTGCCTCAAGGCCCATATCAATCCATCTCTTAGCTACATATAAGAACCACATTTTAGTCTCAGTTCGGCTCATGTCTGGCACTGATGCATTCTCGTACCAATGGTTAACTCTATGACCATATGGATAAATCATTTTTTTATAGTTAAAATTTCTATTCTCTGGAGTTAAGCCAAACTCCCTAAATACTGCAGCTGGTATTGGAACATTATTTACGTCAGTTGTAATAATTTCAAATATAGCACCCTGTAGAATAATGTCTGGATCCATTTGATGTATTCGTCTTACAAAAGGAGTGCCTTTATGAATCAGATCATTAATTTTAGACTCGCCTCCCCACATCCAAATCACACGACCAGCAAACTTAACTCCGGTATTTTGCATCATTCGTAAGTCATCATCCAAAGTTAGATGAAGTAACGATGCAACCGTCGCGCTTCGGGCTAAATAGTTTTCTAGAATTGTACGAGAAATTTTTTCTTTAAATAAATAATTGGGCTTATTTTGATTATCACTTCCGTACGAATTCAAAGCAGCTCCAATGAAACAGAGCACCAATATTGAAAGTAAGACTTTTGACATACGCATCATTTAATTTTTTTATTCAACACTGAGTAGAAAGATTTTATTAAAACAAATAAACCAAGAATGAGAAATACGGCAAATAAGCAAATAACTACTAACACATACATTCTTGGTTCGGGTAAGTCTGATCGCACATATCGTGCATATTCGATGTATCCTCCATATACAGAATAAAATAAAACCAATACAAAAAATATAACACTGCAAGTAAATGTAAATTTAGAAGGATGGTATTTTGTAGGTATACGTTTTGTCGCAAGAATAAGGCCAGCCATGATTGCGAAAGATAGTATTAAACCTAAAATAAACCATATAATTTGAGTTGATAAACCACCCCATACCCCAAAATGAATTGGATCTGCAATATCACTTATAATTTTATGATTAGTCGTATCAATGATTTTATATCTCCAAGCTAAATCACCTGTACTTAATTTAAAGGCAACTATATTTCCCCGTGGCCTAAAAAAGATTCCTGATCCAGGTGTCTTTCCGTAAAATGTAATCAAATCATTTTTATTATCTAATCCTATACTACTCACTTTGAATCCATTAATTATGCCTGTAGACAATCTGGATAAATAATTAATTTTGTTATCTATCTGATCATAATTATTTGATTTTTTATAATTTGAATTAAGACTTTTGTCGACCTTGGTCGAAGGCGGCTTTTTGAATACTTCGAAGCAATAATAGATACCTGTTAATGCTATAATAGCCGCAAAAACCCATGACCAATTTGATAGTAAAAGATGTGAATTAGACCAAAGCTTTTTTTTATTCTTATTCCCTCTTAAACTATACAGTAATTTGATAATTTTCACCCCCTGAACTCTCACTCCTAGAATAATGAGAATCAGTAATGGTATTCCATATAACGAGACTAACAAAATTCCTATTGGACCCGGCGTAATGAAAAATCGCCGATGAAAAGAGCGAAAGAATCTTTGAACATTCCAGAAACTTTCAATTGATTGAACTTCACCTGACACCGGATTTGAAAAAACCTTAACAGTTTTACCATTTTCTGTTTTAGCTGAGCTGTAAGCTGCAAATCCCTTGTGTCTAGGGGCTCTCACGGACGTTAATTCATAATTAGGATGCGATTCGTTAAATTTTTCATAAACAAGATCCCAATTCATTTCACCAGTTTGGGACTTTCGGTTGTCATTTAATAGCCAATCAATTTCATTACTTATGACGGCAAACGAACCACTCAAACAAATTACGTAAAGCATTGGACCGAAAAGAATTCCGGCCCAAGCATGCAAACGAAAGAAGAGGCTTTTTGAAAGCCTCTTCATCTTAAGATTCGAAATTAAATTTATTATTTTCAAATCATGAATCTACGATCTTAATTCGTCCACTCATGATAAGAATAAATTATATGATTACCAATTAAATTATATGATTAAAATGTATATCTTAGCTGCCCCACAACTGATCTTGGTTCACCAGGAAAATGCCCCCCTCTTTTATTAAAACCACTTATTGCATATTCCTTATCAAAAAGATTCTTAACATTTAATTGGAATTCAGCTGCACCCCAGAAATTAGACAAAGTCCAACTAGCATCATATACCGTGAATGGTTTTACCCTTTGTCCCTCAAAACTAATTTGCTCACTCACATAATTAACTCCAAAAGCAAATGCAGAATTAAGTTGCTCGACGTTGTACCGCGTCCATAAACCTAGCTGATGTTCTGGAGCATTTACAAATCTTGCCCCTTCGACTCCTCTAAAAAATTAACTTTTATTTAGAAGTAATTTTAAAATTACAGACCATCTGGGTGAACATATTCATAAGCTTCTGAAGCATCGCCATGCATGGGTTTTCGAGGAAGAAACTTATTAATTAGCTCTAATTTGTGAGCATTTGAAAGAGTTATTAACGCTTTAAAAGCAATATCCCCTCTAATGCCATTGTCCCGATTCGAACTACCATCTCCAGGCGGCAGAGGATCAACTACTTTTTTTACGGAAGGCCCCCCAATTCCCATGTAAATATTCCCATTGCTACTGTTCTTATATAGCGCAAAGTGAATTTCACTATTATCAATTTCTTTGTAATCGTTAGTGTAAGCTTCAGTGGTGTCATTATTTCCTATCGTTTCAGGCGCCTGTTGATTAGAAAAAGTTTTTTGTGAACTCAAAGGTTTAAGTCTAAGAAAGCTATAAATATCTGATTCATAGCCAGGCCAGCCATTTGCAACTGATTTCGATTTATCAAACATTGAATTTATACTCTTTTCCATTAAAAACTCAATAAGACCTGATCCCTTATTTGTAGTATTCATATAACACCACCATAGATCATTACCATGCGATGTATAATGATCAAATCCGTGAGACTGTTCGCCAATAAAGAAAAATTCTCCTGTATCCAAATGGTATTCAGCCTCTCTCCATGTATCAGATGCAATTTTTGTTCTAAGAATTATTCCACTTGGTATTTCAACAAATTCTGAAGCAGCTTGATAAAATGCTTTATCTTGATCGGTAGTAATTGAAACCAAGGAACTCGCTTCAGGGATAATAAACCAATTCTCCAAATCGAATGATGAAAGCAAATGTGAATTTTTAGACACCTTCAAATCCGTAGCATCTGAACCTCTTTTGATAGAAATCTCTGGCTTAATTTCCTCCTTATTATCATCTCTGGGTATCTCGCCTCCGTATAGGTAGGCTTCTATTAGTTTTCTATCGACAGCATTTAGCGCAGAATTGAAAATAATCAATTGCTGAATTTCTCCAACAAAATCGTATCCACTCGAACTGTACGCTCCGATAACTATATCTGCGTTGGCTTTAATATTATTTGTTGGCATTCCTCCGAGATTTAAATTCTTTCCATTCGCATAAAAAGAATGACTGTCGGCAGTTAACACCGTACTCCAAACTGTGGTCTGATCATCATATTTTGTAATATCATCACCTGAGTAGGTGGTCCCATTGTACTGCTCAACTACAAATCCACCTTTACCATCATCTCTTTGGTGAGAGGTGTTACTCAAACCAATATTATATGCATATGAACCTGAAGTAGGAAAAGGAGCATCCGCCTTATAATGTCCGAGCCAAAATACTGTGAACTCTGAGGTTTCAGCATTGTTTAGCTTTCCAGTGAGATATCTTCCGTCTGCTCCAACACTGGTATCGTCAAAACTTAATTTCCCAGCACCATCATATGATATCAGCTCTGAACCGCCATTACCTTTTTGAGCTGATTGAACAATCATCCCATCCAATAATTGACCGCTACTATCCACCGGCGTCCAAGAGACCACTGCATCACCATCTGTCTCAACTCCTGTAGTACCATCATAGTGCGCCACCAATGAATCAATAGCTTGTGATGATAAATCAGGGATAGCCGTCAATAGACCATTACCCAATATGCTTGAATTTATAGATAACAGGAATACGAATGATATTAAAACAGAATGAGTTTTCATTAGAATTTGACCCAATATACCATAGCTTACCGCATATTCAAAGCATTCGAAGGGGCAATAAAAAATACAATCTTCGATTTACACTGTTACAGCTAAATTTTGAGATAATCCTCCACGTTACCTTTCATGACCCTAACCCTCGCAATAAGAATGAATGGTTTATCTTTTTGATTCATATTTAAATCTTACAATGAAATTTGATAATTATTTGGCATCTAACCAAGCAGCCTCAATAGCGTGAACCGCTTCTGGCCAATTCGGATAATTAAATTTAAAACCAGATTCAAGAAGTTTACCTGGAATAACTCTTCGACTCTTAAGTAATAATTCAGTTTCAGTTCGCATTAAGAAGGCGCCTATTTCTAGCATCCACCGAGCAGCAGGCAGACCAACCTTTGCACCACAAGCGTAACGCAGATCTTTAAGAAACTCACGATTTGTTAGTGGGTTCGGAGCACACATGTTAATTGGCCCGTCGATATTTTCATGCTCGATACACCACTCTACCATTCGCAAAAAATCCTCCAAGTGTAACCAACTCACAAATTGACTACCTGTTCCCTGCGTACCGCTAAGCCCTAGACGAGTAATTTTTCTAAAAGCCTCATATACACCACCTCTACCTGTCCCAAACACCATTGAAAGCCTCATAGCAATACGCCGAGTACTCGGAGTATCCGCATTAAATAAAGCCTGTTCCCACCTGTTAACGACATCAACTGAAAACTCCCATTTATCCCTCGGCCTGCCAGGCTCAACAGATTGAATCTCACCAGTTGCTTCGTCCATCGACCTGTCCAATGAGTGTTTATAAATTGTCCCTGCGCTAGCATTCAACCAAACCCTCGGAGGTTGATTCGCTTGGGCAATCGCCTCTCCAATAACTTGTGTAGAGTATTCGCGAGAATCGTATATTTGCTGCCTATTTTTCTTAGTATAACGACAATTTATAGTTCGACCGGCAAGATTGACGACTACATCTGCTCCATCAATTTCCTCAGCCCAAGCATCAATATTCACACCATCCCACCACACATAGCGCACGCGATCTGACAATTCATTATCACGACGACTTAAAACTACTACATTCCAGCCTTTAGCCATAAAATATCGAGATAAATGCCGGCCAATATAACCACTGCCTCCTGGTAGAACTATTTTTTTATCTTTTGAACTCAAGACCGCACTAGTTTTTCATGACTTCGGTTAAAGAACGAGAGATAAACATAATAATAGAATCTAAAATGCCGGTTGGCCAATTACCATTATAACGCGTATCCTTGCGCCCATGTTAGACAGCCTGACTAAACATTTGAACAACGGTGAATCACTGACGGTTGAACAGATAAGCGAAGCAATTGAAAGCCTAACGAATGAAACCATAAGCCCAGAGGCCAAAGCTAATTTTCTTACAGCGTTTGCCTCCAAAGGTGAAACTGCGGATGAAATCGCTGCATTTGCCAATGAACTACGTGATAAAGCCCTACCTGTCCCTATTGATAAGGAAACACGGAACCGTGAAATGCTAGATGTTTGCGGCACTGGTGGAGACAAGCTAGGAACTTTCAATATTTCCACCACAGTTGCCATTATTGCTGCTGCTGCTGGGGTAACGGTTGCTAAGCATGGCAACCGCGCAATCACATCTAAGGCCGGCAGTGCTGATGTTTTAGCAGCGCTAGGCATTCCAACAGACCTAACACCAGAACAAGTAGCCACCAACCTGAAAAACCACCAGTTCGCATTTATCTTTGCACCTGAATATCATCCAGCATTCAAGAATATCATGCCGGCAAGAAAATTATGTGCTGAACGAGGCCAGCGGACGGTTTTTAATTTTCTCGGTCCACTCCTGAATCCAGCCCGACCTACTACACAATTAATTGGAGTCCCCAATAAAAAACTTTGCGATCCGATCGGTCGAGTTCTTCAGTCTATTGGCATTCGGAGAGGAATGGTAGTCAACGGCAATGTGGGAGATGGCGCCATGGATGAACTATCAACACTTGGCGAAAATACCATTGCAGAATTTTATCAGGATAGAGGCTTTTCTGTAAGTACTGACTTACCGAAATTATTCCCAATACAACCAGCCACACTAGAAGATTTGAAGGGCGGGAATGCAGAGGAAAATGCCGTTACCATTAAGGCTATCCTTTCAGGCGAAGATCGTGGCCCTCGACGCGATGCAGTTCTTCTAAATGCCGCACATGCCTTGTTCGTAGCTGCTAAAACAGATTCTGCATTGGAAGGCTGGGATATGGCTGTCTCAGTTATTGAAGACGGGGCTGCCATAAGTAAATTACAAGATTTGACGGGCAATTAAGTTTAGTTATAATTCTATTTAATATTATTGATCATGTATGATTTCAAGTCAGAGGAACATAAAAATAATTAATCAGTGAACAACTTATCTCTAAACAGTTGATACCCTTCACTCCGATTTTCCTTCAAACAATTAATGCCGTCTGCACGCTCAATTATCCCTTTTGGAATTCCATTGATTGTAATTGTTGGAGCCACAGCCCTTTTTTATTTAAATCCAAGCCAGTATTCCTTTTTTCCAAAGTGCACATTTTATATAGCAACCGGTTATTCCTGCCCAGGCTGCGGCTCTACTCGCGCTCTTTTTAATCTAACACATGGAAATATATTAGAAGCACTAAGACTAAATCCGGGGCTAATTGCATTACTACTACTCTCCTTAACAGATTATATTCGTTACCTTATAACGATAAAACAAACGAAGATATTTCATTCCCTGTTCGGAAACTTGAAACTAGTTTTTACAATTATAGGGTTAATGATTGTTTACGGCATCATTCGAAATCTCCCTTGGATACCATTCACAAACTTAGTGCCATAAAATATTACCTACCAAAGCAAATTCAATTTTATCTCGCATGGCAAAGCATTTGAACGCTTGAATGTGTACGTGTCTAAAGAGTACACAATTAAACAGTTCCGTTCTCCTATCGATCTAAACATTGATTATGCATCGGAGCTAAATGCTCAGCAACTCGCTGCTGTTACAGCTATGCCAGGGCCAGCTTTGGTATTGGCTGGGGCCGGGGCTGGTAAGACACGCACTCTGACTTACCGTGTAGCATATCTACTCGAGCAAGGCATTCCAATTGATCGTATTCTTCTTTTGACGTTCACAAATAAGGCCGCAAAAGAAATGATGGAACGAGTTCAAGACCTGATTGGAGGTGACACATCCGGCCTTTGGGGCGGAACTTTTCATTCAGTGGGCCACCGTATTTTACGACGCAATGCGGATACGATTGGATATCCAAAAACATTTACCATCATGGATCGCGAAGATGCAAAAGACATGATGAGCCTTTCTATTACTGATGCTGAAATAGACACCAAAGCAGTTCGTTTTCCTAAACCAGATTTACTGTGCGATATTCTTTCAATGTCAATTAACACAGGTATGAATCTCGAGGAAGTAATGGAAGCCCGATATTTTTATTTCGAAAGCTTGTCCGAAGACATTGCTAAAGTACACGCCGCTTACATCAAGCGGAAACAATCGAACGGAGTAATGGACTTCGACGATCTGCTCAACCAGTGGCTCAGACTGCTCAAAGAAAACGATGAAGCCCGAGAATATTTTCAGACTAAATTTCAATTTATTCTTGTAGATGAATACCAAGACACAAATCACGTACAGTGTGAATTGATCGATCGGCTTGGAGAGCGACATCATAATATCATGGCAGTTGGCGACGATTCACAAAGTATCTATTCATGGCGAGGCGCAAATTTCCGTAATGTACTCGAGTTCCCTGATCGCCATAAAGGAACACAAGTTTTCAAGATAGAGACGAACTACCGTAGCACTCCAGAAATTCTAAATTGTGCTAATGCTGTCATAGCGGGCAATACTAATCAGTTTAAGAAGGAGCTCACCCCGGTACGGAAAAACGGAATGAAACCAGCCTTGGTATCGTGTAATGACGCCAACCAACAGGCTGAATTCATCGCCCAGCGCGCACTTGAGCTTCGCGATGAAGGCATAGATCTAGAAAATATGGTGGTATTATACAGATCTCACTTTCACGCACTCGAATTACAGCTTGAATTTACCCGACGTAATATTCCGTTCACAATAACTAGTGGTATCCGTTTTTTTGAACAAGCTCATATCAAGGACGTAGCCGCATACCTCAAACTGATTTCTAATCAGCAAGATGAAATAGCATTTAAGCGCATTGTACTGATGCTATCAGGAATCGGAGCTAAGTCTGCAGATAAACTATGGAGATCATACAAAACCCGATTAACTGACGAAATTACTACGCAACCGAGTTTGGCTAAAATAATTCGAGAAATTACCCAATTAACTCCAAAAAAATCCATAGCAGGATGGGAACAATTCGCAGAAACCCTCTCTCAACTAGAAGATGAAAAACACAAAGGCCCAGGACATCTAATTCGCTTGATAGTTGCAGCAGGCTACGAAGATTATCTGCAAAACAAGTTTCCAAACTACTATTCACGATTAGAAGACCTCGAACAAGTTGCGGGATTTGCCGAACAATATAAAACCACTGAGGAATTCCTTAGCGAACTCGCTCTGCTAAGTAATTTGGATGCCGAGTCGAAGGGGAATACACAACCAGACCCCGAGCAAATTCGGCTCTCCACTATTCATCAAGCCAAAGGACTAGAGTTCGAAGTGGTGTTTGTAATGATGCTATGCGATGGACTCTTTCCTTCAAGTAGAGCAATCGAAAGCCCTGAAGGTGAAGAAGAGGAAAGGCGATTATTCTATGTAGCCGTCACTCGCGCAAAAACTGAACTTTATCTTAGTTATCCACTAATGCGTTTCATGCACGGATCCGGAGGAGAAACATTTCAACAACCATCTAGATTTCTTAGCGAAATTGGAGACGATCTCTTAGAAGAATGGAACCTGCAAAGCTTCGACCCATATGGATAACTTTTAAATCAAAAGAAAAACTAATAAATCAAGGCTGCCCCTTGGTTTTTTTCTTTGAATTCTTTTTGCGCCGGCAATTGCTTAAATGGCGATTAACAGCATTGAGATAGGCCTTTGCACTAGCTTCAATTACATCTGTACTAGCCCCCTTACCCGTGATTAGCTCACCATCTCCAAAATCTACCTTGAGACTCACTTCTCCTAGCGCATCTTTGCCTTGAGACACACCACGTAAAGAATAATCCTTCAGTGTTCCTTGGGTTTCTGTAAGGCGATCAATTGCCTTAAGGGCAGCATCAACCGGACCATCACCTACCCCAGCATCCTCTAGCACTGTATCTTTCTTAGAACGCCCAGAAGCTGGTTTTCGTAAGCGAACAGTAGCTGTCGGAACGGTCTTATTTCCACTCGTGACGTTAACATATTCCATCAACCAAGTCTCTGGCACTTTAGTCATCTGGCCATCAACCAATGCACCAAGATCATCATCATAAACAAATTTCTTTTTATCTCCTATTTCCTTAAAACGACTAAATACATTAATAATTTCGTCATCAGTAAGCTTAAAACCTAGGTGCTTAAGCCGTAAAGCCATAGCAGCCCGGCCACTATGCTTGGTCAACGGCAACTCAGTCTGCCCCCAGCCAACATCTTGTGGATCCATAATCTCGTAAGTTTCACGCTTCTTGATAATTCCATCCTGATGGATTCCACTTGAATGCGCGAAAGCATTCTCTCCCACGATAGACTTATTTCGCTGTACCACAAAGCTACTCATACGCGAAACTAGGCGAGAAGATTTCACAATCTCTTTGGTCTTAATACCGCACTTAAGATTCTTGTAGTAATCCTCACGAGTTTTTAGAGCCATAACTAATTCTTCGAGAGCAGCATTACCAGCTCTCTCCCCAATACCATTCACAGTGCACTCGATTTGGCGTGCTCCATTCTCAACAGCAGCTAAGGAGTTGGCCACAGCCATGCCAAGATCATTGTGACAGTGCACACTGATGACAGCCTTGCCTGTTTTAAACTCCGGCACAGAAGCGTGGAGATGTCCAATTAGCTCACCAAACTGCCCAGGCACAGCCCAACCAACCGTATCAGGGATATTAACGGTAGTAGCACCAGCATCGACCACCGCTTGACAAACCTCCGCGAGAAAATCCGGCTCAGTTCTAGAACCATCTTCAGGAGAAAACTCAACATCTGCTGCAAGGTCACACGCTCGTTTCACACCCTCAACAGCTAGCTTAATGATTTGGTTCTGAGCCTTACCAAGCTTAAACTCACGATGCAATTTCGAGGTGGCAAGAAAAACATGTATCCGCCCCTTGCTTCCAGCCGGAGCAACCGCTTTGCCAGCAGCTTCAATATCCTTAGGAACACAACGAGCTAAACCTGCAATAGTTGGCCCCTTGATCTCTTTAGCAATTGTGCTTACAGCAGTAAAATCTCCTTCACTAATCACAGGAAATCCACCCTCAATCACATCAACTTTTAGTCGAGCCAGTTGACGCGCAACCTCAAGCTTCTCTCGTAACGTCATAGAAGCACCAGGGCACTGTTCGCCATCGCGCAGTGTCGTATCAAAAATGATGATCCGATTCTTTTTCATATCTTCGTTAAATACATAGAGGCTAACAAAAAACCCCGTCACCTTGTTCGGCAGCGGGGTTTACAAATTTCATGAGAACTAAATTAAACCTCGACTACCTGCACGCTTCCTAAAAGCGCCAGTCCCAGTAACAAAAGTCGCAGCCTCACAAATAACATAGCGGCGGAAAATATCGACGTGCTACTGTCAAGTCAATGGGTTTTTCTTCTTTAGGCAATAGTATGACTCAATATACCTATTCAGCGTCACCTTCAATATCCTCAGGGTTACCAATCAGAATTACTGAAGCTGCCTCACTAGGATTAGCTTCAAAAAGCACGCTCTCTGGCCCCCAACCCGACCACCCCTGAATACCTGGAGCATCTAGGTCACTATCTATAACCGCAACGCCCAAGCCGAATGATACATTTTCTTTGAGACTTGATACTCCGACTGTTTCAGGAGCAAACCAAAACTCATAAACAGTCGTGCCAGTGGCAGGATTACCATTAGCAGGGTCAATTGTTTTTTGATTTCGGCGAATTACGACATCAAATTCGGCATCTCCTTTGACTTGCTCCATATATCCAATTGGCGGAACAAACCCGGGGGTTGAAAGCATTTTTTTATTATAAGGAAGATCATTTACCAACTTCCAGTCTGGATCTTTCAAGAACGCGTCATAAGATAATGAACAAACAAACTCACCTAATACTTCCTTTCGATCCGCATCAGTGAATAAAATCTTAACAGCGTCACCCTCATCAGCAGTTTTACCAAAATGGACATGCTGATCATCCTCAACCACCAAAGTAAGATGCAGGCCTGAAACGTTCCATCCAATACCTAACTTAATATTGTGATCCTTATCCCCCTCCCATTTCCCTTCATCAAATTCGGCAAATTGAGAATATGTAGTCTCACCTGCAATGTAGTTAGCTTTACCTCGCTGATCCTCGTTAACTATTTCAAAACCAGGATTTGCCAACATTTCACTTGCCAACCATTCGCTAGGAATCCCATCAAGAATGCCATTAACCGGTTTTGCTTCATAATAATCATAATAAAGATCAATTCGGTTTATATTTTTAGGTGGCGGCTGGATATAAGGCATCAACCGATAAAAACGATGTCTATACTTACTAGTATTGGTTTCCTTAAAAACTAATCTATCAGACGTAAAATCCAAAATCTTTCTCACGCGCCAGTCGATTAGATTCTCCGAAGAAAGAATTTGAAACTGCCTAGGGTCGACTTTTATTTTTTTATTTAAAAACCCATACCAACCTGAGGCCAATGCCGTCGCCTCCATTATAAAATGATTGTCTAAATCAAAGCGAATGATGCCGTAATAGTTTTTAAGCAAATCAGCAACATTCGTATGCCCAAAAAAGGCTACGCCATCCATAGCAGTCTCACCTGCTTTATCTTTTGCATTTATATCCGCTCCGTGAAACAGCAACAATTCCACAATGTCAACAAACCCTCCTATAGCGGCGTGGTGTAATGCTGTAGCCTTGTCGAAATCGCGATGCCTAACATTCGCCCCCGCTTCAACAAGAAGCTGAGCAATCTCTAGGTTGCCATACTCAGCAGCATAGTGCATAGCGGTTTTGCCAGTCCAATCATCAACGGTTTCAATATCGGTACCGGCTACTATGTGCGCCTTCACTGTTTTGACATCATTGCGCCAACTCGCTGCCGCCCATAGCGGCAACTCAGGCGCAGCCTGAACAGTAGTACCTGCCAAAAAAATCAGGAGGCTAATTAAAATATGACTAAAATTCCCTAACATTGACCGCGCCCCATTTATACAGACTTAAACAACACGACCAGCGAAATCGCCCAATTCGAAGACCTTGCAGCAGCCCTAAGCTTGACTTACGTTCAAGCAATTAGATTTTAAATCCAATGAAAAACCCAGCACTTTCCATAATTTTTCTGAGCTTTGTTCTTAGCAGTTTCTATTCATCTACATTTGGAGAAACTGATAATAGCACAAATTCAGATCAACCAAACTTAACACCAACACTCAAGAGGCTAGACCACATTGTTGAAGGATTAACTAAAATCTATGCGGATTTGGCTAAGATACAAAAAACCAACCAGAATAATCCTAAAGATCAATCAATTAAGTCAATCTTTAAGCAATTGGAAAAACTTAACGAGACTACTAAGTCACTAGCAGTTGAGCTTTCTAAGCAAACGCAATCAACTCGAGAACAAACCGCCGCCTCAAACTCCACAACAGAACTTCTAAAGACACTAGTTGCCCAGCATACAATCGCTATAGAAAAAAATAATAAACCGAAAAATTCAATTAAATGGGAGTACAAATCGATTTTTGGGGATAGCCGTGTAGCAATCGAGGAGGAAATGAATACATTCGGCAAGGCCGGTTGGGAATTTTTCAACATTACTTCGTTCGGTCGTGGCAGTGCAGCCTTCGCCCGACGCCTAATAAAATAAATCGACAGCATATTATAGCTTCACCAATCGGTGATTGACCCAAGCTGTCTAAGATCGTTCACTACCCCTCTTTTCTAACATGTCAGAATCCGCTCCAATATTGGATAGTCAAACAAACAACAACCCATCAAGTATACCGAAAGATGATGATGTCGCGGTAATTGATGAATTGCGTTCTACCTACGAGGACATGAAAGCTGAAATGGCTAAAGTTATCGTTGGCCAAGATGAAGTCGTTGAGAATCTTCTAATCACAATTCTTTCTCGCGGCCATGCCCTGCTAATGGGCGTGCCGGGGCTAGCAAAAACACTCATGGTTAATTCACTATCAAAAGTGATGTCGCTTGACTTTAATCGAATCCAGTTTACTCCCGACCTTATGCCCTCTGATATCACCGGCACAGATATCCTGCAGGACACAGCTGAAGGCCGAAGAGAATTTGAATTTGTGAAAGGACCAATCTTTTCCAACATCATTTTGGCTGATGAAATAAACCGTACGCCTCCCAAAACACAGTCGGCATTGCTTGAAGCTATGCAGGAACATCACGTAACCGTCTCAGGACGTATTTTATCACTTCCAGAACCATTCTTCGTGCTTGCTACTCAGAATCCAATCGAACAAGAAGGCACCTACTCACTTCCAGAAGCCCAACTCGACAGATTCATGTTTTTTGTTGAAGTGAAATATCCTGATCGTGATGAGGAATTGCGAATAGCTCGCGAGACTACCGGCGTAGCCTCTCAAACTATTGAGCCAAAAGTAAGCGGCGAACAAATTCTTAAATATCAAAAACTAGTTGAACGAGTACCTGTACCCGACCACATATACGATATGGCGGTAGACATAGTTCGAGCGACACGACCCGCATCTAATGATGCCCCTGATTTTTGTAAAAAACTTGTATCCTGGGGAGCCGGACCACGCGCTGTGCAATACTTAATACGTGGTTCCAAAGCTCGCGCTGTCTTACATGGAAGCTATCTTGTGAGGCAGGAAGATCTCGAAGCCGTCGCTCACCCGGTTTTGAGACATCGTATCATAACAAATTTCCAAGCTCAGGCCGAGGGCACCGACAGTACCATAATCGTCGAAAAGTTGCTCGATCAATTCCGCAACGCCAGTGCTTGAAGAGAAAGAGCAACCACTGATTGAAGCCGACGTTGTCGGTAGACTTATTGGGCAACCACTACTTGCACGGTTTCCTATGGAAGGCACGGTATCTGGGCATCATCGAAGTCCGCACCGGGGATCAAGTGTTGAATTTGCTGAATACCGTAACTACGTACCAGGAGATGATATTCGAAGGCTAGACTGGCGCGTATTTGCTCGAACAGATCGCTACTATCTTAAAGAGTTCGAAGCTGAAACAAATCTCAGATGTTATGTTGTCCTCGATTGTAGTGGTTCAATGGGATTTAAAGGGAATAATGGCATACGATTCGATTATGCTAAAAGACTAGCCGCAACACTAAGCTATCTTGTCATTAATCAAGGCGATGCTGCAGGATTAGTCCATGCTAATGCAAAAGATAACATTGAAATCCCGCCTCGCAGAAACGCATCCCATCTACAACTAATACTTGACTCACTTAATCAAGCCAGCCCCAAAGGAGAAACTAATCTCATCCCTTTACTACATGAATTAGCCGAAAAAGCTCGTCGGCGTGCATTAGTGATAATTCTATCCGACTGTTTTTGTGACGAAACTGAACTACGTGATGCGCTTCAACATCTTCGGTTTCAAAAACACGACCTAGCTTTGTTCCATTTACTGGATCCATTGGAATTAGATTTCACTTTCGACCGACCAGTACGTTTTGTGGACATGGAAGGTTCACAATCCATAGTGACTGAACCTGCTACTATTCGTGCAGAATACCAGTTACAACTCACACGGTTTCTTAAAAAACTTCAGACCAACTGTCACGAGTTCAACGCAGACTACCGCCAAGTCACCATCGATCAACCTTATGACAGAGTGCTCGCAGACTTCTTGAATGAACGTGCTAGACGCATAAAAAGTTAACTATGAGCTTCATTCAAGAGAACATACTTTTCGGGTTACCTCTCATCCTGCTTCCGGTAATTATTCACTTAATAAACCGGATGCGGCACAAACCCAGAAAGTGGGCTGCAATGCAGTTTCTTTTTGCAGCAACTCGCAGCTCTACTAGTCATTCTAAAATCAAGAACTGGCTAATTCTTGCGATGCGAATACTTGCGGTATTAATGCTATTACTTTTCCTCTCACGCCCACTAGTGGGTGGATGGATGGGGTGGGCATTTGGGGGCGCTCCTGATGTTATCATGCTATTAGTTGACCGATCCGCCAGCATGGAGTCGCGTATCACTGGCACCAACAAATCACGCCGCGAATACGCCCTCGAAATGATTGTAGGCGCAGCCGAAAAGTTCGAAGATAAAAGCCACATAGTTCTGCTTGATAGTGTTACACGAAAACCTCAAGACATCGCCACTGCTTCTTCTATACCCGAACTGCCTGACACACAACCCTCTGACACTGCAGCAGATATACCAGCAATGCTCCAAAGTGCATTCGACTGGCTTATCGACAATCAAGCTGGAACAGCAGAAATATGGATAGCCTCCGACCTGCAAACTACCAACTGGCTTCCTGATGATTCACGCTGGAAAGCCCTCATAGAATCTTTTAGTTCACTTAAACAAGAGGTTCGAATTCGCTTGCTAGCCACCACACAGGAATCACCAATGAACGCCTCTATTTCTGTCTCTGAACTTGCCCGCATGCAATCCAATGAAATTGGTGAAGTTCGTATTGCAGTCGATATTAAACGGACAAAGATGAATAATGACATTGAACCTATTAAACAAACTATCAATGGCATAACAACTGAAATAGAAGCTAAAGTTAACGGACAAAACACACGCTGGCGCCATCGTATCGAAATAGGCGACCAATCTGGCGGCTGGGGAAAACTCGAACTGGCGGCGGACGGTAATCCACAAGACAATATAACCTATTACCGATACAGTGATGATCACCCCATGGAAGGTTTAGTCATAACTGAAAACAAACTAAGCTCTCTATGGCAAGCTGCTGCTTCGGCTGTTAATAGATATGGCCGAAAAACTGCCAAACTTTTGGCTCCAAGCGAATTCTCAAAATCGGATCTTCGTGATGTAACACTCGTGGTCTGGCATGCTCCACTTCCTGAAGGTAATGCCGCAAGTGTACTTCGTGAGTTTATTAACGAAGGGGGACGATTGGTTTTCTTCCCCGATGGAGAGTCGAATACAGTAAGATTTATTGGGTTGGGCTGGGGAGAAAAACAAGTCGCTGAAAAAGATCCATTTAAAATTGGCCGCTGGGATGAGGATCAAGGCCCACTTGCTAATACAGATGAAGGTTTGTTACTTCCCTTAAACCAACTCACAGTAAGGCAACGGCAACAGGTTATTGGCCAAGCAGCAGTGCTCGCAGCTTTTAACGACGGCCAAGCATTTCTGGCTAGGCAAACTATTGGACAAGGAGAGGTTTATTTTTGCTCTACCTTACCGCTCCTCACTTGGTCAGATCTCGGGGATGGCCTAGTGTTAGTTCCTATGATTCAGCGACTACTAGCAGCTGGAAGTAGTCGATTCCAACGAAACTTCATTAGCGAAACAGGCAGAGTCAGTGCTGGAGATATGCAACTTGAATGGACTTCAGTTGAAACCGGCCTCCGCGGCAATTTGCAGACTGAAGCAGGCGTCTATAAGTCCGGTGATCGCTGGTTAGTCGTCAATCGGCCTGCAAATGAAAATAATTTTGAACGAGTAGAAGACGAGTTAGTTGCCGCACTGTTCAGCGGCCTAACATTTAGACTCTTTCAAGCCGAACGTGAAAACACTTCCTTACAAAGCGAAATATGGGATAAATTCCTGATATTAATGCTGATAGCATTGCTCGTCGAAGCTTGGTTAATACGCCCCAAGTTCAACCTCGAATCAGATAAAACAACGCCGGGGCCATTGCCTGCCAACAGCACATCATGAGTCATTGGTCTTTAACCGCCTCAATCTTCAGCATCCTCACTAGTGTAGGAGTAGTCATGCTGTCAAGCTGGCTCAGTTGGAACATATGGAATCGAAATGGCCGTCGCCGCACAGTGGCGATACTGGAATTACTTCGCACCGTAGCAGTTATACTACTCGCGTTCACTCTTTTAGAGCCAGAATTTATCCGACGTATCATCCGTACTGAGCAACCACAAATTTCAATCCTGAATGATTATTCTGAGAGCATGCTAACGCGAGATATTGTAAGCACTAATGAGATTATCAGCCGAAAGAAATGGTTGGATGACCAAAATAAAAATGAGTTTTGGAACCCACTCGAAGTAGACAGCAATGTACAGGTTGATATTAATTCGTTTGCAGTGCCCTCCAACACAAACACGTTGGATAAATCCGAGGAAATTGGCACAGATCTTAACGCAATCCTAAGTTCTGAACTTGATCAGAAAAAAAATCTTAAGGCTGTGCTATTACTTTCGGACGGCGACTGGAATCTGGGGCCATCACCAATCAGCGCGGCCACAAGATATCGCGATAGAGAAATTCCTATTTATAGTATAGTCACCGGTCAAGACCAACCAATTGCCGATCTCTCTATGGAAGAAGTCACCGCACCAGCTTATGGCTTATTCGGCGAACAGATTTCAATTCCGTATACAATTCAGAGTCACTTGGAACGCGACGTATCAACCGAAGTGCGACTGATGAACGGAAAAGAAATACTTACCTCAAAAAAAATTACTCTACCGGCAAAAAACCGTTTTCGAGATTCGATCATGTGGTATCCAAGTAAAGTAGGAGAATTCGATTTAAAACTGGAATTTCCAGTTGAGAAAGACGAAGCATTAAAAGACAACAATTTTGCCAAATTTAACATCGGCGTACGCGTTGTGAAACTTAACATTTTAGTTGTAGATTCCCAACCACGTTGGGAATACCGATTTCTAAGAAATGCCTTGGCCAGAGACCCTGGCGTAGATCTAAACTGTGTTTTACTTCATCCTAAAATCTCATCAGGAGGCGGGCGAGATTACCTCTCTTCCTTTCCAGGCTCCCGGGAAATGCTATCTCGCTACGATGTAATTTTTTTGGGCGACATAGGCATTGGAGAAAATCAGTTAAGTAAAAAAGATGCTAAACTAATAAAAGGCCTTGTTGAGCAACAAGGAAGTGGTCTCATTTTCATGCCTGGAAGACGCGGCAATCATCTCTCGCTTATGAATAGCGAACTTAAGGATCTTATGCCGGTCGTACTTAACGAAGACAAACCAAAAGGTATAGGTCTAAATAACGAATCAGCTTTGACACTATCAACACTTGGCCGCAGACACTTACTTACTCGATTTGACGGTGATGAAATAACAAATGACCAAATATGGAAAATGCTCCCTGGCTTTTACTGGTCTGCGGCTGTCACTAAAAGCCGACCTGGAACTGAGGTGCTTGCTGTTCACTCCGAATTGCGCAACCAGTTCGGGCGCATACCGCTTCTAGCCATTCGAAATGCTGGACTAGGAAAAGTTTTATTCATGGGAACCGACAGCGCTTGGCGTTGGCGCCGAGGAGTAGAGGATAAATTTCATTATCGTTTTTGGAGCCAGATCGCTCGCTGGATGGCACATAAACGGCATTTAGCTGAAAAGGAAGGAATACGACTCAGTTTCTCTCCGGAAACCCCAAAAGTTGGAGATCGCATTTTCCTGCAAGCCACCGTTTTAGACAAAGCGGGATTTCCCTTAGAAGATGGAAATGTAAATGGAGAATTCCTCTATCCTAAAGGAGTCGACGAATCGCTAAATTTAAGTGAGATCAAAGGCGGATGGGGAGTTTACAGTACGGAATTTTCTGCAAAAGAAGGCGGTGTTTACAAAATCAAAATAGAAGCTCCTGATCAAGATCGCAAATTAGAAACTAAGATCAACGTCTCAATGCCGAAACGCGAAAAACTTGGCCGCCCAGTGAACCGGTCCATACTCAAAGAAATTGCATCAATCACTGGAGGAGAAAGCGCAAATATAGATGATTTAGAAAAGATAATTAAAAAAATATTAGTTCTACCAGAACCCAATCCAGTGGAACTCCGCACCCTCCTATGGAGTAACCCGTGGTGGGGCGGCTTTATACTCCTACTTCTTGTCGCCTACTGGACAGGCCGCAAACTTGTTGGCTTGGTATAAATCATAATTACCGAGCCATCATTACATAGAAACTATGGCTTATTTTCTCGAAAGAGATTGATAGTTATTTTGTTTCCCGCAAGAAATCCAGCGTGACCATCAAAATATACTAAATTGGCACCATTATTATGACGCTTGGCCGCTATGCGTCTATCCATACTTAAACGTTTCCCGGATAATCCAAAGGGCAAATGGCTTGGACGCCAAACATCGTTCAACCAAGTGTTATTATTTGGGTCATTCAATCCAGTAATAACTGGACGCCATGATCCGGCTGAACTGTCTCCTACATAAATAGAATTGGAAGGCTCCTTAAAATTAGTAATTTTGCTAGGCCCAATCTGCTGATACCCAACCGTGTCGCGAGTACTTCTGAATCGCCAAGCATTAACGGTGTAGGTAATCACCTGAGGTTTTTGTCGCTTCTTGGGCTTAGGAAAGCTTGGACACCTAAAAATCTTTATATTTCGATAATCCTTTTTTGTTCCTCCTTCAGGCAAATATTTCATTAAAACTAAATACCATCTCTCGGCATCGCCTCGAGGAACCATGTCATCATTATCATCTGCGTGTAGAATAGTTGCTAACCCTATTTGCTTTAAATTATTAATACACAATGTGGCTCGACCTTTTTCTTTTGCCTTTGCCAGGGCTGGTAATAAAAGCCCTGCAAGTATTGCAATTATGGCAATGACCACAAGAAGCTCAATAAGAGTAAAACCTTTATTTAGCTTTTTCCCAAAAAAGACCATCAGACTTTAAGGTTTTTTTTCACGGAATAAATTAATATCAATCATCTTAGCCTTACGAAATCCGACATGTCCATCAATGTATAAAATATTAGATCCTTCATTATGCCGATCAGCAGCAATTCGTCGTGCTCTACTCAATTGTTTTCCATTAGCGCCATAAGGCAAATGATTAGGCGACCAGACATCGTTTACATCAGTGCCCATATCTTGGAATCCAGTTATTATTGGTCGTCTGATACCCGGATTTGTGATGCCATCTTCATTATCCAATAAATAGGCAGAGTCCGACGGAGAGGTAAAATCTGTAATCTTGCTTAACCCAATGTGCTCATATCCGTTGTTATCTTTAGTCGAACGAAACTTCCATGCATTCACAACATAAGTTATAACTTGCCTACGATTTGGAGTTCGTAATCTACTATCTTGCTTTGGAATAGGATAACTAGAACACATAAAAATTTTTATATTACGAAAATCTTTTTCTGTTCCACCCTCGGGAATATAAGGCATAAATTCAAACCACCAACGCTTCGCATTACCTCGGGGGATCATATCGTCTTTATCATCAGCATGCATTAGCATCCCAAGCCCTACTTGCTTAAGATTATTCATACAAGAAGTAGCATGCGCTTTCGCTTTCGCTTTCGATAAAGCAGGAAGTAAAAGTCCTGCAAGAATAGCTATAATAGCAATGACGACCAAAAGTTCGATCAGTGTAAATCCTCGATTAATTTTTTTCTTATTCATTTCAGCTTAATCACAGGGGATAATAAATACTTACTGCCTTAATAAATCAAAGGCTGCTAAATAAATCAAAGGGTTGAACGTTTTTACTCCCACCCCTATCAAAAGCAAGTCCCACTTAAACGAAGAAGAATATAAATTATATTTTAAATAAGGACTTTGAAAATTATATAATTTTTTCTAATGAAATTAGGATTATTCTGAAATCTTGTATAAGGCTTTTTCTGTTCTAAGAAATATAGAGTTATCACTAATTGCCGCACTAGCATGGTGCTCCCCATCTAGTTTGTTACGGGCTAAAATCTTAAATTCCCGGCCTGGTTTTAGCGCAACAGTTTCGCCTTCCTTACTGTGGAACAAAATTCGTCCACCAACGAATGTCGGAGATGAACCGTGATTGCCTCCGATACGCTCACGCCATCGTTCCACACCGGTTTTTGCGTCTAAGCAAGTCACCATTCCTCCTGAATCACTAACAAAGTAGAGCTCTTCTCCTATTAGTAATGGTGATGAAATAGCCGGTACACTTCGTTTACAAGACCACGCTATAGTAGGCTGAGGCTTGGAAACATCAATTCCCAACATTTGAGGCCTCATATAGCTAGTCCCAATATAAATCATGCCATTTCCAATAACTGGCTTCGGCACTATAGAAAAACCCAAAGTACCATATTCAAGCTTCCATAATTCATCGCCTGTCACTGGATCATATCCGTATAACCAATTAGCAGCAGGGGATACAACTACATCTCGACCTTGTAAACTGACTATCACTGGCGTTCCATATGCTTTTTTTAATTGTGGATTATCATGCATTTTACCGGATCTTTTAGTCTTCCATANAACTTTTCCTGTATTTTTGTCAATTGCAACTATGAATTGNTTATCACTACCATCCATATGAAAGATTAGTAAATCATNCCAAATTAACGGNGATCCGCCAGGTCCATTTTCATGCATTACCCATAAATCCTGATTCTGCCACATTACNTTACCAGACTNTAGGTCCAAACAAGCAGATCCATATGAACCTTTTTGGATATACATTCTTCCATCCTCAATTATGGGAGTTGGAGATGCATAGCTATTGGTCTTATGAATCCATTGTGGATCCTTTTTCCGTAATACTTCGATGTCTTTTATAATTTCCCCTGTTTCTTTATCGATACAGATAGCGTGAATTCGTAATTCTGAGAGAACAATCAATGGTTGACTCCCTGTATTTGCTTTAAGCCTCTCTTTCGACTGCTCCTCTGAAGCTATGGTTTCGTGAGCAGCAGTAACCCAAACCTGGTTTCCAACTATCAACGGTGACGACCAACCACGCCCAGGCAGTTGAGCTCTCCAAGCTATATTCTTGGTTTCACTCCATTCAATTGGCACTTTTGACTGATCTGCAATGCCCTGCCCCATTGGACCACGCCATTGCAGCCAGTCAGCCTTAATTGATGCCAAATCCGCAAAGTAAGCAAATAGGATGATAAAAAAAGTACGTGTTATCATAAAAAATTAACCAAATATTTATTAATCTGGGTAACAAAGTTTAAATAATCAACAGAGACGAGCAACCTTTCTTGTATCTCAATTTATCAATTGAATGATTAGTTTTGCTTGCTAAGCGAGCCAGATACCATTAGCCCAAGTCCCGTTAAATGGAGCGAAATTTACTAATAGAAACCAGCCGAATGGTGGTTAAGTTAGGCACCGGTATATTGACTGGCCGCAGGAAACAGATTGATCCCAGAAAAATTGAACAGTTAGTCGAGCAGGTCGCTGCCCAGCATAAAGATGGACGAGAAGTAGTTGTGGTCTCCTCGGGAGCTGTTGGCGCTGGCATGGGTGTTTTAAATATAGAGAAGAGACCGACAGACTTATCCGATCTTCAAGCATGTGCAGCTGTAGGTCAATCTGCATTGATGTCCACATACTCAGAACTTTTTGCCAAATATAATTTAAAGGTAGCACAAGTGCTACTGACCCATGATGACCTAGAGGATCAAGATCGTCATCTAAATGCCCGCAATACAATCGTGTCTTTACTGGATAAAGGAGTCATCCCAATAGTCAACGAAAACGATGCAGTCAGTTATACTGAATTAAAATTTGGAGATAATGACTGGCTGGCCTCCTTAGTAGCCTGTTTGCTGCCTGCAGATTTACTGATAATCCTTACAACAGTTGATGGCTTGGTAGAAAACTTTGGGAAAAAAAATCCACATACAATTACTGTGGTTGAAAAAATAGATACACACATTCAAAAACTCGCTGGCGGAACCCTTAGCAACACTGCAATTGGAGGCATGGAAGCAAAGATTCGCGCTGCCAAAATGACCATTCGAACTGGGATTCCTCTAGTAATTGCTTCAGGAAAAAAGAAGCGTGTTATCAGCAACATCGTTGATGGTAAAGATGAGGGGACCTTTTTTGTTCCGCGTTCAGGCAAACTTAAAGGACGCAAACGATGGATAGCTTTTTTTCATCATCCAAAAGGATCACTTTGGGTAGATAATGGTGCTCGAAATGCACTTAGGGACAAAGGCAAAAGCCTACTTCCTCCTGGCATATCAAAGTGCATTGGAGAATTTAACAAAGGAGACGTTGTAAGGATTTGCGACCTAGAAGGCACAGAGTTTTCCCGAGGAATCAGCCAATACCATGCTGACGAGATTCGGGCAAGAAAGCTGAAAAGTGTAGAAGTCGTCCATCGCAACGATTTGGTTATCCTCTAAAATGGGCACAAAAAGAAAAATCAATAAAAAGAAACCTGCGATTAATGATTTAATCGAGGTTATGGCTCAACTTCGTGCTCCCAATGGTTGCCCTTGGGATCGTGAACAAGACCACAAGTCGATTCGATTTCATGCTGTAGAGGAAGTATATGAACTCATTGATGCCATAGAAATGGAGGACGATCATGAAATGCTTGAAGAATGCGGGGATTTACTTCTCCAAGTCGTATTCCATTGTCAATTAGCAGAAGAACGCAAAGCATTTGATTTCGAAAAAGCGGCTCGCACGATTACTGATAAATTGATTCGACGCCATCCACATGTCTTCAGCAACTCCGATGCTGATAACGTAGATGCCGTTTGGGCACAGTGGGAAAAAATCAAGCGAGAGGAAAAAGAAGGCACTCAACACGAGCGTTCATCTGTATTAGACGGTATCCCTCGTCACCTCCCTGCCCTACAAAGGGCTGAAAAGCTTTTAAAAAAAGCACGGAAAAGCGGCCTTGCTGACAAGCCATTAGTCAAAACAACAAAACAACGATACACCAAGCAAACCCTTAGCAAGGAACTTTTTGCTCTCGCCGAATATGCTCAGAATAAAGGATGGCAACCAGAAGCACTTCTGCGCGCGGAAACTAAAAAACAAGAAAAAGAGCTGCGAAAAAAAGAATCACGATTGGCCAAATAGAAATTATTTCTATTTTCAATCATAAATCAAAAACTCAGCTCGTCGTTTATTAAACTTATCCAAGTCTGACTGCCAAAGTTCTTGAATATCATTCATAGTTTCACCTTTTTCAATTGCCCTGATAGTAGGGAGATGACAAAGCAATCGGTTAACTTTTACCAATGGAAAATGATTCGGATAAATTGCATGCAACTCACGCGCAATCGCAATTCCTAAAATGACCGGTTTCAATTTTTCACGGTTAGTAATAATAATATTTACTCCTCCACATTCTTGAGCCTTATGAATACTTGCACTGGGGGTAAATCGAATTGGGACAAACATCACCCCTTCCTGACTAAGAGCGTTTAGACGCTTAGCTAAAAGTACATCATCTATATACGGCGCCCCTATCACTTCAAATGGGGTATCTGTTCCTCTTCCTACAGAAAGTGCGGTCTCAAGTAACCCAATACCAGGATAAAGCATAGCCTGAGTGAGATTCCGCATATTAGGTGAAGGATTAGTCCACGGCTGACCGGTCTCATCAAATGTCTGCATACGAGACCAATCTTCTATTTCCACCACCTCTAATTTCACATTATAACCACGCTCTCGGTTAAACATCCGCGCTAACTCGCCTACAGTCATCCCGTGCTTCACAGGGATGTCATGAAACGCAATAAAGTCAGTTGGCCCTAATCTTACTGGGCCTTCAACATTAGCAGCGCCAATTGGATTAACTCGATCGAGTACAATGAATTTAACGCCAGACTCGGAAGCTGCTTCCATCGCCAGCCCCATGGTTGAAATATAAGTATAAAACCGACAACCAATATCCTGAATATCAAAAATCAAAGCATCCAGTTCAACAAGTTGNTTCTTNAANGGCTTACGAGTTTTNCCATAAAGACTNAAAATTTTCAGGCCAGTCTTGGCATCAGTAGCATCCGCNACTTTTTTATCTAAATTGCCATATAAGCCATGTTCAGGNCTGAAAAGTGCCTTCAATTGCACACGCTTTGTAGCTAGCAAAAAATCGAGNGTTGAGCTGCGGTCACGATCGTGGCCAGTATGATTAGTAATCAAGCCCACCCGACTACCTTTCGGCAATATATCAGGCCTCATTCGCATCACATCTGCTCCATTAAGGACAGGCTTATGAGAAGATAATCGAGCCGAAGCACTAGCGCCGAATGGGAATTCTCTTAATGACTCGGCAACAAGAGTTGCCACTTTACGGCGGAGAGCAATAACATTCCCATTCCCATCAGGATGCACGCGGCTGGTCATAAGGATCACAGAAGTACCAGTACTTGGATCGATCCAAATTGAACATCCTGTCCAACCAGTATGACCGTAGCTACTCAAACCAAAATGATTACCACGTGGACTTGAATACGGAGAAGAAATATCCCAGCCTAACCCTCGCCGTACCTTCATATCGGGAGCCGTTTGAGATGTGGTCATTAAATCGATGGTTTCATTACTAAAAATACTACGACCACCGTAATTACCTGCATTGAGCATCATTGATGCAAATATCCCTAGATCCTTAGCAGTAGTAAATAAACCTGCGTGACCAGCAACACCTCCCATACGCCTTGCAGTAGGGTCATGAACTTCACCATGCAAAATAATTTCACCGAGTTGTTCAGTTGGAGCGATCCTGCCTAGATTATCTGAAGGTGGCTGAAAGCCCGTATCAACCATGCCCAAAGGTTGAAATATATTCTCTTTGGCGAACTTATCTAAGCTTTGACCTGAAGCGAGCCGAACAATTTCACCAAGTAAAATGAAGTTTATATCGCTATATACAAATCGAGTATTAGGCTGAAAATTAATTCGCTCGGCCTTAGCTTTTTCAATAGCTGCTTCAACACCAAGCCACTCTGATCGTAATGAAAGACCTGGCCGGAGTCCGGAAGTATGTGTCAGCAAATGACGAATTGTAACGCCCCCTTTTCCATTCTTCTTGAATCCTGGAATCCACTGATCGACCTTATCATTAAGACCTAACTTACCCTGCTCAAGTAATATGGATATCGATGGCGCAGTAGCAATTACCTTTGTAAGAGACGCGGAATCAAAAATCGTTTCATAATGCATTGGGGATACATCTGGTTTGATACTTTTGTCACCATAAACCTTTCTGTAAACTATACCGCTATTTGCAATGCGCAATACTGCCCCAGGAGCCTTACCATTATCAATTGCCTGCGTAATAGCAGAATCGATCTCCGCGAGCTTGGACAATCGAAACACTGAAGACAACGGCGGCATTTTAAGCGATTGGCCATGACGGATATTACCTTGAGGTGACTGGCATGCAACCACAGTCAGTAAAATTACCAACGCAAACCAAATTTGGATAAAACGATTCATACGCTGAAGAAAAAGTAACGCGACTCTTCAATTTGCCCAAGTGTAAGATTTGAACTAAGAAAAAATTATAAAGTATATAAATTTGATTTTTACAATAAAAATGGAATTATTTAGTTATATATTGACATTAAAACTAAATGTTCCCATTTTTGTTCCCACTGGCTTGATGTAGAATCAATATTGATTCTATCTAAATTCAAGAGATGTAACGTTTCGCTCGACGAAAACAATACAAATGAATTAACATACCCGTGCTTTTTTGCAGCTAATGTCGCTGGTACATAATATTTTTAATACATCATTAGGCCGAAAATATCTTATGGCTCTGTCTGGAGCTGGACTTTTCGGTTTTGTAATAATGCACATGCTCGGCAATTTAACAATATTTGCGGGGCCTGCAGCTATAAACATTTATGCAGCTAAGCTTCACAGTATGGGGCCACTATTATGGGTAGCTCGGATCGGATTAATTGCCATGGTAGGAATTCACATTTGGACGGCTATCAAATTAAACTCTGAAAATAAACAGGCTAGGAAGATAAAATACGAAGGTTCAATAGATCCCGTCGATAAACATAGGAAAAACGATATTGTTTCGAGATATGCAGCTCGAACTATGATTTACAGCGGACTTATTATTTCAGCATTTGCGTTCTACCATCTTGCACACTATACATGGAAAGTCCCTCAAATTAATGGAACTGATTCCGACTTTGAAACATTTTATGTTTACGAACAAGACATGGGCAACGAGCAAGTTGCATTCGTAACAGCACTTCCCAAAGGAATAGGCAAAGAAGGAGAAAATGCAGTAGATGTTTACAAAATGGTGACGACTGGATTTGGAGTTTGGTGGGTTTCTATTTTTTATTTCATTTCAGTCGGACTGCTTTGTACCCACCTAAGTCATGGCTTAAGCGCAATGCTGCAATCTCTTGGAATTAAAACAAAAAAAACTGAAAAGTTGATAAATCGATTTGCGATTACTACTGGTTGGATTTTATTTATAGGCTATTGCTCAGTTCCTTTAAGCGTACTTTTTAAATTTATTGAATAATAGCAATTAATCTCTATATATGTTCCCATAAATGTTCCCATAAACTAACCAATGCCTTCACTCACTAAAAAAGACAATTCACCATACTGGTTTTGCTGCTTTACCACTCCTGATGGGAAAAGAACAAAAAGGTCTACTAAACAAACGGACAAAAAAAAGGCTACAGCTGTTTGCGCTGAATTTGAAAGAGCTTCGAAAAAAGCAAAGAAAGGCACTTTGACTGAAAATCAGGCTATTAAGGTTGTTTCTGATATAAAAAATAAGACTATCATTCCGAAAAGTAGAATTAAAAATTCATCAGCAAAATCTTCACTNATTCTAGATTCTAAAATCCCAGATGGACCAATGGCTGAGAAATGGGATAAGCATCGCTTTAACTTAAAACTGGTTAACCCGGCTAACAAAAGGAAGTACGAAGTAATAGTAGTAGGTAGCGGTTTGGCAGGCGCATCAGCCGCAGCGTCACTTGGTGAACTCGGCTATAATGTTAAGTGCTTTTGCTATCAAGACAGCCCTCGCAGGGCACACTCAATTGCAGCTCAAGGGGGCATAAATGCTGCAAAAAATTATCAAAATGATGGTGATTCTATATACCGGCTTTTCTACGATACAGTAAAAGGTGGCGATTACAGATCAAGAGAAGCAAACGTATACCGACTAGCCCAGGTAAGCGTAGACATTATTGATCAGTGTGCTGCACAGGGTGTTCCGTTTGCCCGCGAGTATGGGGGCTTACTTGCCAATCGATCATTTGGGGGCGCACAAGTTAGCAGAACGTTCTACGCTCGTGGCCAAACCGGTCAACAATTACTACTAGGCGCATATTCGTCGCTAAATAGGCAAATTGCTCTTGGCAAAGTCGAAATGCATACGCGCTCGGAAATGCTTGATGTCGTGCTTGTTGACGGACATGCAAAAGGCATCATAGTTCGAAATATGGTTACTGGTGAAATCAGTCGTCACTCTGCTCATGCAGTTGTGCTTGCAACTGGCGGATACGGAAATGTTTTTTTTCTTTCAACCAATGCCATGGGTTGCAACGTCACAGCAGCTTATCGAGCTTATAAACGTGGAGCCTGCTTTTCTAATCCATGTTTCACTCAAATTCATCCTACTTGTATCCCCGTCAGCGGCGATCACCAAAGTAAGCTCACTCTAATGAGTGAATCACTCCGAAACGATGGTCGAGTCTGGGTTCCAAAAGACAAAGAAATTGCAGAAAAGATTCGTAAAGGAGAACTAAAACCGAACGATATCGCAGATAAAGATAGAGATTATTTTCTAGAAAGAAAATATCCTAGCTTCGGCAACCTTGTACCCCGTGATGTTGCATCTAGAAACGCTAAAGAAGTATGCGACGAAGGTCGCAGTGTAGTCTCTTCAGGTTTAGGAGTTTATTTGGATTTTGCTGATGCCATAAAGCGAATGGGAGAAAATACCGTACGTGAACGCTACGGGAATCTTTTCGACATGTATGAGAAGATCACAGGCAGTAATGCCTACCAAAACCCAATGACTATTTATCCTGCTGTACATTATACGATGGGTGGACTTTGGGTGGATTATAATTTAATGAGCAACCTTCCAGGGCTATTTGCTATCGGAGAAGCCAACTTTTCAGATCATGGCGCTAATCGACTTGGTGCCAGCGCATTAATGCAAGGCTTAGCAGATGGCTATTTCGTTTTACCTTACACAATAGGCCAGTACTTAGCTGAAAATGGAATTGATAATCGTCCAAGTATTGATGACTCCGCATTCTCTATTATGCAGGAAAAAGTCGAATCCCGAATTGAAACTCTACTGACAATTAATGGAGAACGTACCCCAACTTCGTTTCATCGTGAGCTTGGACAAATTATGTGGGACAAATGCGGCATGGCTCGCAACAAAAAAGGATTGGAAGAAGCATTGCGCAAAATTCCAGAACTCCGAAAAGAATTTTGGAGTAACCTTTCAGTCCCTGGGAAAAATGCCGCCCTCAATCAAAGCCTCGAACATGCCGGACGTGTAGCAGATTTCCTTGAGTTCGGTGAACTGATGTGTCGCGACGCATTAGAACGTGAAGAATCCTGTGGAGGCCACTTTCGCGAAGAACATCAGACGCCTGAAGGAGAAGCTAAACGGCACGATGACAAATTTTCCTATGTGTCAGCTTGGGAGCATAAGGGAGAGGAGAAGACTCCCCAACTTCACAAAGAACCTCTTGTCTACAACGAAGTAAAAATGACCCAAAGGAGCTACAAGTGATCTCTGAAACAATGAATTTAACACTCCGAGTATGGCGCCAAGATAATGCAGAAGAAGTCGGCCGCTTTGAAGAGTATGAAGCTCTCGACATAAGCCCAGACATGTCTTTTCTGGAAATGCTTGATGTCGTCAATGAGGGTATTAACGGAAACGGCAATGAACCCATAGCATTCGACTCCGACTGCCGCGAAGGCATTTGCGGCACATGCTCTATGGTCATTAATGGTGTTCCTCACGGAGGGCAACAAGGCACTACAGCTTGCCAACTGCACATGCGACACTTTAATGACGGCGATACTATTGTTATAGAACCGTGGCGAGCAACAGCATTCCCGGTTCATCGAGACCTCATCGTCGACCGAACTGCGTTTGATAGAATTCAACAAGCCGGAGGATTCATTAGCGCTCGTACTGGTAGTGTACCAGATGCAAATGCAACGCCAATAGCCAAAGAAGATTCTGATCTCGCAATGGATGCAGCACAGTGCATTGGTTGCGGTGCCTGCGTAGCTTCCTGTAAAAATGCCAGTGCAATGCTATTCGTAGCGGCGAAAGTTTCGCACCTTAGCCTTGTGCCTCAGGGTCAACCCGAACGCGCACGTCGTGCATTGTCGATGGTAAATCAAATGGATGAAGAAGGCTTTGGCAACTGCACTGTCACTGGCTCCTGTGAAGCAGTTTGCCCCAAGGAAATTTCCCTAGACTTTATTGCTAGATTAAACCGTGAATACGGCATGGCACTGCTTAAAAAAGGTAGCAGCTAATAGATCACTATTGAGTTTAGATTAACTCAATACATCATGAATCACATTTCCATGAACATCGGTTAATCGGCGTTCAAATCCATTGTGATAAAAAGTGAGCCGCTCATGATTTAAGCCAAGCAAATGAAGTATTGTAGCGTGAAGATCATAGACTGAAGAAATATTCTGCTCCGCTTTCCATCCAAAACTGTCAGTTGCACCATAACTGTACCCTCTTTTAACACCAGCACCGGCAAGCCATGCAGTAAATCCATCAGGGTTATGATCCCGACCACTAGCACCTTTTTGAAAAGTAGGCATCCGGCCAAATTCCGTGCACCAAACCACCAAAGTATCATCAAGCAAACCGCGCTGTTTCAAATCTCGAATAAGTGCAGCAGCAGGTTGATCCAACACGGGGCCATGTTTGGCATATTGCTCCTGCAAAACCTTGTGACCATCCCAGTTACTAACGCCTTCACCACCAGTTTGGTAAGCACCATTAAAGAGCTGAACAAATCGCACACCTTTTTCAAGAAGACGCCGAGCCAAAATACAGTTCTTCGCAAAGGCAGACTTAATAGGATTACTGACATCGTCAGCTCCATACATTTTCATAGTAGCGTTATTTTCTGTCGAAAGATCACTTACTTCAGGGACACTCAGCTGCATACGAGCAGCCAGCTCATAGCTTGATATACGAGCGGCCAGCTCAGTATCTCCTGGGAATTTTTCTAAATGTTGCTCATTAAGTCGCTGAAGAAACTTTCGGGTAGCTAAATCTGTTTTAGCGTTCACACCATGAGGACGGACGAGATTTCGAAGTGGCTTTGTTGCATTAAAGTCAGTCCCCTGAAATGCCGCTGGCAAGAAACCGGGGCCCCAATTATTAACACTACTCTGAGGGGTGCCCCGAGGATCAGGGATTGCCACATATGCAGGCAGTTCTTCATTTTCAGATCCAAGTGCCCAAGTCACCCAAGCGCCCATACTTGGGAAGCCATCAAGAGTATACCCGGTCGACATAAAATTTTCTCCAGGCCCATGCGTGTTCGTCTTACCTGTAAGCGAATGAATAAAACATATCTCGTCAGCTAACTCACCCAATTGAGGAACCAAATCAGAAATCATCTTACCTGTCTGTCCTCGTGGCTTGAAACCCCAAGGGCTTTTAATCAGATTACCCTGCTCCCCTTGAAAAGTTTTAAGCTTATCACCTCCAGGCATAGGTTGGCCATGGCGCTTAACTAGTTCCGGCTTATAATCAAAAGTATCAAGATGGCTACAAGCACCCGAACAGAAGATCACAACTACATTTTTGGCAGCTGGTAAAAAATGCGGATTACGAGCTGAAAAAGGTTTCGTAGATTCAATCTCTGGCCGTATAGGTTTATCGGAAGCAAGCAAGCCATCTCGAGACAAGAGACTAGCCAAAGCAATGCCCCCCAACCCTTTACCAGAATGCTTTAAAAAGTGACGACGATTAAGGAATGAATTCATTTTTTCAGGGAATAAAAACAAACTCGTTTGTATTCAATAAAGCTCGAGTGAATTGAGATAACCCTTCGGATTCAATGAAAAGTGATGAATCTTGGACTTCAGATGGAGTAGGGAAACGATTAAAACACAATGAAAATGCACGGTTCACCTGATCAACTGTATTAGAACCTGCATCTTTTTTCAGGCGATCTGAAAAAAGATCAGCTTGTTGCATCAAGAATGTGCTGTTGAGCAGGTTCAATGCTTGCAGAGGTGTAGTTGATCGACTCCGTTTGGGAACGCTTTGACTCGCATCCGGACAGTCAAAGACACCGAATACACTCTCCTGCTCTTGACGGACCTTTGTCATATAAATCATACGACGCCAATCGGGAAATCCGTATGATTTTTTTGGAAAAAAATGACGAACATTTTCCATCTGAACCTGAAAGCCATTGAATCCTGGTCCACCAGATTTCAGATTCAAGAGACCACTCACCATCACAACACTATCGCGAATTGATTCTGCTGCCAAACGACGAGTAGGATACCTCCAAAGTAGTCGACTAGCAGCATCAATTTTCATGGCATCTAATTTAGGTCGACTACTTTGCTTCCAAGTTTTTGAGTTTAAAATCAACCGATGTATATGCTTGATAGACCAATCATTGTCCATAAATTCTACAGCCAACCAATCAAGTAATTCTGGATGAGTTGGAGCCATTCCATTAACACCAAAATCACTTGGAGTGCCTACTATTCCATCTCCAAAATGAAACTGCCAAAGCCGATTCACTAATACCCTCGCAGTTAAAGGGTTATCAGGATTTGCTATCCAATCTGCCAAAGCTAAGCGGCGACGCTGTTCCGGTTCTGACGAACTAAGTTTAAGAGATGTAAATGCAGAAATCGCATCAGGAGCAACCTCATCTCGCTTTGCATCAGGATCGCCTCGGTAAAGTAAATATGTAGACCCTGGCTCCGAAAAACTTCCCGCATAAACCTTATTCTGATTTTGTAATGCAACCAAATGTTTCTCGATGCTATCAAGTTCAATAAGCATTTTTTGCCCTTGTTTCGCCTCTTTATGAGGGAACTTAGAAAATTCATATTGCTGCTTTCCTGTATTGCTTCTTTGATAAGACTTACGATCCGATGAGCTTGCAACCTGAATCCAATTGATTGAATCTAACGATACTTCAATTCGATATTTTACCGCAATTCGGTCATTAAATTGCCCTTCGCGATCTCTTGCCCATTCGATACGATCTATTCGTCTCACTTTTGGGAATTCAATCTGCACCCAGCCAGTCATACCAGCAGCAATCCAACTTTTAGAATTTCCATAAAGACCATCATTGATATGATCTAGCTTATGAAAGGGATGCACGAAGTCTCCTGATGAAGTCGCTTTTGCTCCAACCCTAGCCAACGCAATATTATCTTTACCTGAAAAAACTTCTAACTCATCGATACACGGCTGAGACGAATTCGTCCGCTCAATGATAAAACGCACAATTTTCGCTTCCTTAGCCTGAAATTTTTCCACATTATATCGAGAGCTAACCGGCTCTCGAAGCCCTTCATCAGACTTTGGAATAAACTTGGATAAACTAACTTTAAGCCTTGCGATCTCTGTTTTGAATTGTTCAATTTCCCGCTTAATTTTTTCGCTTAATTCCATCGGCTTATCCCCATGCGAAACGCCTGCAAATATCGCCTGCATTGAGTAGTAGTCTTTCTGTGTTATAGGGTCAAACTTGTGATCATGGCAACGCGCACATCCTGTCGTAAGGCCAAGGAATGTAGTGCCTGTTGCATTGATCATGTCATCTAGCTCATTCATCCGTTGCATCTTCCCAAGCTTAGGATCCTGCCCTTTAACGATATCGTTTGGACCCGCAACCAAAAACCCAGTGCCAATTTCTTCACCCAATGCGTCACCTGCAAGTTGTTCTCGAATGAACTCGTCATAAGGCTTATCAAAATTAAGTGCATCAATCACCCAATCTCTGTAATGCCATGCGTTTGGACGCTCACGATTAGTTTCAAAGCCGGTCGTTTCCCCAAAACGAACCAAATCTAGCCAGTGGCTAGCCCAACGTTCTCCATAACGTTGACTGGAAAGTACTTTTTCAACTAATCGAGTATATGCATCAGGAGCCGAATCATTAATAAACTCTTCAACTTGCTCCGGTGTCGGGGGCAAACCATGCATCACTAGGTATAAACGACGCACAAGGGTTAATCGATCTGCAGCCTTAGAATGAATCAAACCATTGGCGCGCAGTTTTTTTTCTACAAGAGCATCAATTGGCTTCGCACCACTAATTATTAAGGGCTTTTTTACAGGTTGAAATGCCCAATGATCCTTAGAATCCAATGCCAGACACAGTGATGGGGCACTAAAAAGACCAACAGCAAAAAAAATTGCAAAAACACTATGCCAAAAAGGAATCACGGCGAGAGTCTACGATTCCCGCCGAGCCAATCAAGTAAAAGACTCTACATAATCTCCTTTAGAAGAATGTTCAGCAATTCATCAACTTTAACTCGCCGCTGTTCCATGCTATCTCTCTCTCGAAGAGTTACAGTGCCTTTGTTTTCATCGCCATTCTCCCCAATCGTATCGAAATCTATCGTCACTCCAAAAGGCGTTCCAACTTCATCTTGTCTACGATAACGACGGCCAATTGCACCCGTCTCATCATAAAATACGGTCATATAAGGCTGAAGCATAGCGCGTACTTCCATTGCTTTGGCTACAAGTTCCGGCTTATTCTTCAGTAACGGAAATACCCCAACTTTCACAGGCGCTATACGTGGATGAAAACGCATAACCGTTCTCATCTCAGTTTTACCTTTTTCATTAGCAACTTCCTCCTCTTCAAAAGCGTCACATATAAAAGCTAGAACCGTACGATCCGCTCCTGCTGCCGGCTCAATAACATGTGGCACAAACCGTTCTTTAGACTCTTCATCATGATATGTTAAGTCCTTACCACTTCCAGGATACTTTGGTTTCCCATCTTCATCTTTCTCAACAACAAGCTCATCACCTTCACGAACAAGCTTACCCTCCATATGTGAACGCAAATCAAAATCACCACGATGAGCAATGCCCTCAAGCTCCCCATATTCTCCCTCCTCACAGAACGGAAAAGAGTACTCCACATCCGCCGTCCCAACAGAATAATGAGCCAATTCAGCCTCCTCATGGTCACGAAGAATTAATCTTTCCTCGCTAATGCCTAAATCTACATACCACTTAAACCGACGATCACGCCAGAACTGATACCATTCACGAGACTCACTGGGATGACAAAAAAACTCCATTTCCATTTGCTCGAACTCCCGGGTTCGGAAAGTAAAGTTTCTTGGCGTGATTTCGTTTCTAAAGCTCTTTCCCTGCTGAGCAATCCCAAAAGGCACTTTAATACGACTGCTATCAACAACGTTACGAAAGTTGACAAACATACCCTGTGCTGTTTCAGGTCTTAGGAAAGCCTTATTATCTTCGTTTTGCATAGCCCCAATGTGAGTTTCAAACATAAGATTAAACTCACGCGGTTCAGTCAGTGTTCCTAACCCCTTTGCATCTGGAGCAAGGACTAGATCCGTATCATTAACAGAAGTTAGATCGATAATCTGACCATGCCAATTTAGCTGCTCTAGATACTTAGCCTTTAGCTTGAAATATTGAAGTGCGCGCTTGGTAATTTCTTCCCTTGCATCACCGTCGGTAATACATGAAATGAACACCTTTTGATCACCATGCTCAATCCACGCACCTTTGATATGATCATAGCGATATCGTCGTTTACTCTCACGACAGTCAACCATCATATCATGAAATAAATCATAATGACCGGATGTCTTCCAAACCCGTGGATGCATAATAATCGAAGACTCTATACCAGTCATTTGGAATGGGCGTGGGGCCCCCTGCGGCTGGATTCGCTCATTATGTGCAGTCACCATATCTGCCCACCAAGCATTTTTGATATTACGCTTCAACTCAATACCAAGCGGCCCATAATCCCACAACCCATTTAGTCCTCCGTAAATTTCTGAAGACTGAAATATAAAGCCTCGTCGCTTGCACAGCGAAACGATCTTCTCCATCCGCTCATTTTTATTGCTCTCGTCCATTCAAAAGGCGCGGCATCTTCGCAGAGGGATAGACTGTGTCAAGGGAACGAAAGCCTGAAATTCTTTTATTTCAATTGAAAAAGCAACAAATGTACGGACAATCGCTGTGTGATGTTTCGCCCTAGAAGAGTTATACTGCTTGTGGCCATATTGGTCTTAACTGGGGTATTTGTGATGCAATTCATCCCAAACAAACAGACTGAAACCAATCCATATTCCAACCAACCTGCACGCGAGGGCGGCCTTGTCGAAGAGCAAGTAATGCAGCAATTTTCTGCAATCGAAGCAAAACAACGCCAGTGGGACTCCACCGTCTGGGCAGATGAATTAACCGCACGTAATCATGAAGAATCTGTAATCCAAATTTGGGACAGACTCCTTGCCGGAGTCGACCCATTCGAATTACTAACCGCCATACCTGTAAACGAACTACAACTTGGAAATATACAATCAACTGAAAACTGGGAATCAGACATCCGTTACACTCAATTAGGTCAAGAAGGACCGACCTTGTCTAAAGAACAATTCAGCCAAGCACTTAATAGATGGAAGATCGAAGGCTGGAAACTAGAACAAAGCGAGTGGCGTCATCGAGAGTTCATCTCAAGAGCCGAAGGCGGGGCTCGTTCAACTTTTTGGATATCGTTTCATCTAATTAACACAAAATTAAATAAACGCGGAATACTTCGAGGGGACATTGAAATACTGTGGCAGTCGATAGAGATCACTCCTGAAACATTAGCCAAACCAAAAAATATAAACCTCTCCGGCTTAGATTGGATTGAACGCGACGGAGCCCCAGCATTTAAATCTGCAAGCATTCAAAATATCAGTCCTAACGAAGGTAATGTCTTCATTGATCCAGTAATCCTAACTGACTTCAACGGCGATGGAATGGTTGAGATAATTCTCGGCTGCAAAAATCAAGTTTACCGAAACCATGGAAATGGACACTTCAAACCAGAAAAGCTGTGCCCTAAATTTAATGAGGTAGTATTCAACGTTATCTTAGAAGATTTGTCCGGAGATGGCCTTGCCGATGTCGTCACAATCGGGCATAAGGGCATTTATCTCATAGAAGGGAAATCAAATGGAACATTTCCAGATGAAGCACGATTGATTTGGGCAGCTCCAAAAAAAGTGCTCGACCCAATGGTAATTACAACTGGAGACATAGATAATGATGGTGATGCTGACCTATGGTTCTCTCAATACAAGCTTCCATACGTAAAAGGGCAAATGCCCTCTCCAATATACGACAGCAATGACGGGTTTCCTGGATATCTTCTAATAAACGACGGTAACGGCAATCTTACCGATCAAACAAAAGCAGCTGGGCTCGAAACTAAACGCTATCGACGTTCTTACAGCGCATCATTTGTCGATCTTGACGACGATCATGATTTAGATCTAGTAGTCATAAGTGATTTTTCAGGTGCTGACCTTTACCTTAACAACGGCTCAGGAAATTTCAGTGAGGCTACTTCGACGTTGATAGATAATCATTACGGCTTTGGTATGGCTCATAATTTTGGCGACTACGATGCCAACGGAAAATTAGACTTTATCATGATTGGAATGAACTCATGGACGGTAGAACGATTACGTTCAATGAAACTAGCACCACCTACACACCGCCATTACTATGATATGCTGGACGATTTAACTTTTGGAAATCGGCTTTACTTCGGCGTTAATAACAAATTTGAACAACGCTCAATGGGCGATAAAGCAGCCAACACGGGCTGGTCGTGGGGTGCGACTTCGTTCGACGCCGATAATGATGGAGACATCGACCTCTTTATTGCAAACGGACATAAAAGCCGCAAATCGGTTAAAGACTATGAAAGACAATTCTGGTGCCATGACATTTACCATGCCAACTCTAATTCCAATCCAGCAATGGAGGTTTATTTTCAAAGTGCCTCCAGTCGATTATATGGAGCGGGCTATTCTTACGGAGGATATGAAAAAAATCGGTTATTACTAAACCGTGAAAATAAAGATTTAGACGATGTGGCTTTCTTGATGAACACATCACACGAAATCGACTCGCGAAACGTAGTTAGTGGAGATATCGATGGCGATGGACGTCTTGACTTAATTTTCACTCACTTCTCAGTGTGGCCTGAACCAGCAACACAAGGACTTTTGATAGCCCGAAACCTTTGGCCGGGAGAAAATAAATGGATAGGTTTTCGTTTAGCTCAAAGTGCAGCCTGCCCGTCACTGAACGGCACCAAGGTTCGCCTCCGAGCCAATGGACAAGATCAATGGAGATTTATTGTCAACGGGGACTCATACCGATCCCAGCACGCACCAATCGCACACTTTGGACTTAAGCAAACAAAGTCCGTTGAAGAAGTCGAAGTACATTGGCCCGACGGAAAACGCACGAAGCTAAAAAACCCAGCAATCGAGCAATATCACAACATACAACACAGCCAATCTCCCGACCTCACAAATCCGGCCGAATGAACCACTCTGCTACCGAATCGGCGAATCTAAGGCCTTCACGATTAAGGCGAAAACTTTCTTCTGTTCGAACTCCCCAATTAGAATCAACCGAACGTTGCATATCATCCATCCACTCAGTTCGAAGATCATAACCAGTAACTTCCATAAAACAATCGAACTCCCAACCAGCATTCATGCGCAACCCAAATGCAGCAGTCTCCCCAGCTAAGGCCAAAGGTGAAAGTTGTTCAACTGTTTCATGAGCACGATGCCCAATCTCAAGTTGCTGACAATATCTATCCGTATTAGCAATATTACGAATTCGGCGTCCATCTACAAACCCGCTTGCGCTCGGGCCTAAAGCTTGGCATTCGCCTCCTCGCCAATAATTAATATTATGTCTACAAGCATATGAGGGTAATTTAGGAGTATCAGTTCCATCATGTTTTGCAAAGTTAGCTATCTCATACTGGTCGTATCCAGCCGAAGCTGCAGTGTCAATAAGCTCATCATACATCTCACATGAGAGCGCTTCATCCACATCAAATTCTCCAGCCTGTAATTGATCGAAAAGCGGAGTATCCTCCTCATAAATAACCTCGTAACAGGATAAGTGTTCACTGCCAAGATTCATAGCTTCTTCCATTGTCGCTTTCCAGATATCCATTGTTTGACCAGGGATAGCAAACATCAGGTCAAGATTGATATTTTCAAATCCTGCATCTCTTAATCGTTTGAACGATTTCATCACCATGTCCCGTGTGTGAATTCTACCCAAGCGTAATAAAAGGCCTTCATCCAGCGACTGAACACCCATGGATATACGATTGACTCCGTACTGCCGAAACAGATTGGCTTTCTCCGTAGAAACAGTGGCCGGATTACACTCTACAGTCCACTCCTCTGCCCCAAGCAAGTCGAACCGCTCCATCGCATTCATAATGCGTCGCCAATTTTCAAGACTCAGTAGCGAAGGTGTGCCACCACCAAAGAAAACTGTTTTCGGACTAAAAGAACCAGCAACGAGTTCCATCTCCCGAATAAGTGAATCGACATATTTGGACATTTGTCCGCCATTAGAAGCTTCAGAATAAAAAGCACAGTACTCGCACTTAGTAGCGCAAAACGGCACATGCACGTATAGACTTGAAACAGAGGAAGAAGATACTGTGCTACAGGAGTTCACAGGAGTAATTGACCCATGCAAAAAAGCTAATCCTTTAAAGAACCCAATTTACACATTAACCCACCCGTACCAATAATAGGGAGCCCAATGAATGGCAAAGCTGGTGCTTCTTCTGCAGAAGGGAGAAATGTCAAAACCAGCCTTAAATATTCATCCCAATACATTAGAGTGCACAAACCAAGCAATATTGTAAAAACCCCTATCCCCAACAATGCTTTTCTCCCATTAGCCGAAGACATTCCGTAAACCAAACCAGCTACATAAACAAAAACGGCAAGACCAACCCCCACTCCTAAGGCTCCTCCAAACCCCATCTGCATGTATATAGTGGCTATGTTCATGTCATCCATCAATATCGATGCAGCAAACACTCCACCACCCAGAAGAATTATGAGAAAGCCCCAAAGCATTATAAAACGGCAAAGCCGGGGGAGGAAAGTACTCGCACTCCTCTACTTGGCCAAGAGATTTTTAGCTTAATTTTTCTGTCAAAATGGCTTTCTCTCTCTGAATGCATAACACAGCAAGAATCGCGCTGTTGGTTGTCACCCTCCTAGCAAACAGCCTAGGAAGCAGTAATGCCGCCAATAAAAGAATCCTCCTCATAGCAGGAAAACCAAGCCACGGCCCCGGAGACCATGAATTTCGCGCTGGATCGTTGCTCCTTCAAAAATGCCTTAACAAGGGACAAAATATCCAAGCAGAAGTGCACGATTTCGGTTGGCCTAAAGATGACTCTGCATTTAATGGAATTGATGCAGTTTTAATTTATGCCGATGGAGGCGGTGGCCATCCAGCTATCCAAAAAAAACGAGCGCAACTAATTGACGGCTTAGCGACTAAGGGTATTGGCATTGGCTGTGCCCACTACGGAGTCGAGGTGCCTAAAGGGGATCCAGGAAAGCATATGCAAAACTGGATTGGGGGCTACTATGAACACGCTTTTTCTGTAAACCCTATGTGGGCACCAGATTTTAAGACTTTTCCTAATCATCCGATTACTCGAGGAGTAAAGCCATTTAAGGTAGTTGACGAATGGTACTTCAATATGAGGTTCCGTAATGACAATGTAGGAAAAATCACTCCGCTACTAGTTGCAACTCCAAGCGATAATGTTAGGAACGGCCCTTATGTTTGGCCAAAAGGACCATACAAACATATACAAGCCAATAAAGGTTTACCAGAAACCATGATGTGGTCATACGTCCGTGAAAATGGAGGACGAGGATTCGGATTCACTGGAGGCCATAAACACTCGAACTGGGGAAATGACAATTTTCGGAAGGCCGTACTCAACGGACTTATATGGATCTCCAAAGCAAAGGTGCCAAAGAAAGGATTTCAATCTTCAGTAAGCCTTGAAGAACTAAAAGAGAACCTTGATCCAAAATAATTTTTTATTTGATCTTCATTTGCCATAAAATAATTCACTGATACTTTTTCTTCTTATGAACGATACTAAATTTCCAGATTTTTCATTATCACGACTTCTACTTAATACGTTTAAACCTAAAGCGAATGAAAGGATATGCATACTTATCGACCTTCCAGATCTTTCTCTAATTAAAAATTGGGCGTTCTTAGATAATGATAATTTTTCTATACAAAGACATGCATATGAATCTTTCTATAAATCCCTTCATGAGAATGTAATGGATGAACTAAAACTTACTGGAGGAGACTTTTTTGCTTACAAAGAAACAGGCGGCAGTAATCTAGACCTGCCAGATTTGGCCGTATCCCCAGAAGGTTCAGAATTAAGCCTCAAAACTGATATATATCCAAAATATGACATAATTCTTTGCATATCAACATATTCAGCCACAGCACCGTTAACTGCATTTGCAAAACAATTCGGCTTTCGAGGTGCCACCTTACATGGTGTTAACGATATTATCCTTAAAAGTGGCCTTGCCGTAGATTACAACGAAGTTAGTAAGGATGCTGAGAAACTGCGCCTAGCTCTTACATGCG